>JAITLH010000149.1 GCA_031277995.1 Deltaproteobacteria bacterium | reverse complement strand
AGGGAGTGTTTGGAGTTGGGGTAGTGAAGAATTGGGAAAAATTTATTTAGATGGTGCTATGGGGGTTAGTGGCGTGGATTATTGTTGGGTAAAAAGTGACGATTAATCGTTTTTCGCTTATCCGGAAGATATAAATGGAGCGGGATGGGTAGTTTAAGGGCAAGTATTAGTCTATGGAAAAAGTTTTGGCCAGGGGGCGCGCCAAGGGGGGTTGGGGGACCGGATTGGGGCGGGGCGAGGGGGAAGTCGAGGGGGGATATTTTTTAGAAAATTAGGGGGGTTAGGGGGGAAGGGCGGGGCGTGCTGGAAGTTGGGGAAAGTGAGTGGTATTATTTAGAGTGGGGAGGGTAAGTGTTTGTAAAGAAGGGACTTTAGAATGTATTGATTGCTAAATGGTTGACTTGAATGGGGCTTGATCGGGCTTCCTGAAAAATTTTCTTGACAAGGTTTTGTTTTGTGGTATATTGCAAATTATTCTCAATAGCGATAAGATACGTTCTTAAGTTAGGGAGGATAACGAAGGGCCAAGCGCCGGAAATAACGGTTGATTTTAGATTTGTCCGGTGAAATTTTAGGGCGGTTGTGGGCGCCTTGGCCTTGGGAGTTGGTTTCGTTTTTGGGTTCTCACGGTTTTTTTGGGTTTTTGATTTTTTGAGTGGGAACTAACCCTTTACCTCGCCGGAGTGGCTGGGTCTCCAAAGCGAGCGGTTCTGGTATCTGGAACGGATGGCTTGGGCCATTTTTTACCAGCGGAGGCATTATGCTTGAGTACATTATAGTTGGAGTTATCGTCGCGGCCGCTCTCGGCATCGCCGTTTATCGCGTGGCTTTTCGTCCTTCTTGCGGCTGCGGCTGCAAAATGCACGTAAGGAAGAAGCCCGGTGAGGAACGCCGCGATCCCCTGGCCGATTGAGCCTTGGCGAAAATGGGACAAAACTTGGAAACCATGGGGTTTCGCGGCGTGCCGTAAGCCCGTGGGTTTGGCCCCGATGGTAAGGTCGATTGAACTTTGGCCGATCGACCTAGGGTTTTTAACGATCTGGTGTTTTTTTGGCTCGGGGCCGGTTGGCCCTGAGCCATTAGACCATGAGCGTAAAACCGGGGCCACGGGAAACTTAGGTTTTGTCAAAAGTTTTTAACGAAAGTTATCGGAGAACGAGAATGTCAGAGTCGAGTCTAACAACATTGCGCCGCCTGAGAAAAGGGCAAAAGGCCATCATCAAAAACATCACCGCCGACGGCGAGATGGGTCGACGCATTCGGGACATGGGTTTGGTCCCGGGTATCCAAATCCAATGCATGGGCAGGGCCCCTTTACAAGATCCGGTCGCCTTACGGCTTTTGGGCTTTACCCTAACCCTTCGTAACAATGAGGCTGATTTCATTGACGTGCAAGCTTCCGGAGCTTGACGGGTCTAAAACGAACTTAATCCAGCCGGATTTTAAAACCTCAAAAGTGAACAGCGTTTTGGGATCGGCCAGGCGCGACGGCCCGATCCTGAACCAAATTTTTTGGGGGCCCGAGATCCCCCCATTTAAATTTTCAGCCATGAAGTATAGGGACAAATATGCAAGAAGATTCTAGGAGGATTGCCATCGCCGGTAATCCCAACTCCGGCAAGACCACCGCCTTTAACCGCTATACCGGGGCCCGCCAACACGTCGGGAACTACCCGGGCATCACGGTTGAGAAAAAGGAAGGA
Source organism: Deltaproteobacteria bacterium (assembly GCA_031277995.1). Lineage (GTDB taxonomy): Bacteria > Desulfobacterota > Desulfarculia > Adiutricales > Adiutricaceae > JAIRNQ01. Next base: position 2,386 of record JAITLH010000149.1, on the reverse strand, counting down.
ATCGCCCATTTAGACGGCATCGAAATAACCCTGGTCGATTTGCCCGGCACCTATTCCCTAACCGCCTACTCCTTGGAAGAGGTCGTGGCCAGAAGGGTTCTTTCCGAGGAAACCCCCGCTCCCGGAGCGGTAATAGACGTCATCAATTCCGGCGTTTTGGAGCGCAATCTCTATTTGTCCGTCCAGTTATTGGAGTTGGGCATGCCCTTGGTTTTGGCCCTAAACATGATGGACGAGGCCAAGGCCAACGGGCTTGACATTAACGTCGAAAGATTGGCCGAGCTGACCGGGCTTAAATGCGTACCCATGGTCGCCAGAAAAGGCCAGGGCCTAGACGACGCCTTACGGGCCGCGGTGGAGCTGGCCAAGGAGACCGGCGGCAAGGTTAAGCCCCTGGAGATCTCCTACGGGGCCGACGTGGATTTGGCCTTAAAGGAGATGATCCCCCTAATCGAGGACGCCAAGCTCCTGACCGCCAATTACCCGTCTCGCTGGTTGGCCATGAAGTTTTTGGAGCGCGACGAGGAAATCACGCGTAGGGCCGAAGAGATTAACCCCGAGGTTTGCAAAAAACTAAAAGATCGCTGCGAAACTTTGTCGGCCCACCTTAAGGCGACCTTAAAGACCTATCCCGAGGCCGTCATCGCCGACTACCGTTACGGTTGGATCCATTCCATCCTCAAAAACGGCGTCCTCAAAAGCGCCGACGAAATCGCCCCGGACGATAGGGTGGCCTTCTCCGATAAGGTCGATACCATCGTCACCCAAAAGGTCCTGGGACCGGTCATTCTTTTCGCCATTTTGTACGTGATGTATTACGTCACCATCGAGATCGGCGCCATTCCCAATGATTGGGTGGCCGGTTTCTTTGACTGGCTTGGCGGGGTCATAGGCGACAACATGGGTGACGGACCCTTAAAGTCCCTTCTGGTCGATGGCATCATCGCCGGCGTGGGCGGCGTTTTGGGTTTCGTGCCTTTGATTATGATCATGTTCCTCTTTATCTCGGTCTTGGAGGACTCGGGCTATATGGCCAGGGTCGCCTACATCATGGACCGCGTTTTTAGGTTCTTTGGTCTCCACGGCGCTTCGATCATGCCCTTTATCATCTCCGGAGGAATCGCCGGCGGCTGCGCCGTTCCCGGGGTCATGGCCACGAGGACTTTGAGATCGCCCAAGGAAAGGCTGGCGACCATCTTGACCGCGCCCTTTATGACCTGCGGCGCGAAGATCCCCGTCTTCTTACTTTTCGTCAATATTTTCTTCGAAGCCCATCGGCCGCTTGTGATGTTTTCCATCACCATATGCGGCTGGGTCGCGGCCTTATTGGTATCGTGGCTTTTGCGCAACACCATAATCCGCGGGGCGGCCACGCCCTTTGTCATGGAACTGCCCCCCTATCGTTACCCGACCTTTTCGGGCGTGGTCATCCATACCTGGGAGCGCACTTGGCAATACATTAAAAAAGCCGGAACGGTTATTTTGGCCATCTCGATCTTGATTTGGGCGGCCATGACCTATCCCACGCCCTCGCCCGAGAGCGAAACGCAATTTGAGGAGCAAAGGACGGCCATCGAGGCCCAGAAAGAGGCCGGGACACTTTCCGAGGAAGACTTCGAAGCCCAGGGCTTGGAAGTCGATAACCAAGAGCAGCAATTGCACCTTAGGAATTCCATAGCCGGCCGGCTGGGAACCGCCATGGAAGTCATAACCAAACCGGCCGGGTTTAACTGGCAGACCAACATCGCCCTAATCGGCGGCATCGCCGCGAAGGAAGTCGTCATCTCGACTTTGGGCACGGCCTACTCCCTAGGTAGCGTTGACCCCGAGGAAGACACCTCCCTGGCCGATAGGATCAAAGACGATCCCGAGTGGACCTTGGCCAACGCCGTATCCCTGATGGTCTTTACGTTACTCTATTCGCCTTGCTTCGTTACCCTTATGATGATTAAGCAAGAAACGGCCCGGTGGAGATGGCTTTTCTTTAGCCTGTTTTTCAACTTGGCCTTCGCCATGGTGCTTTCGATCGTAGCCTTCCAGCTACTTAGCTAAAACGCGTTCTTCCCCTCCCTTCGCCTCTTTGGGTAGCGATACTTAAAGAGGCGATTTTTTTATCTTTTCGTTAGCCTTGGTTCGCCTTGGGTTGGGTGGTTTGGGTTGGGTTGGGTTGGTTTGGGTTGGTTTGGATTGGTTTGGTTCGGGTAGGTTCGGGTTCGTTCGCGTCTTTTGGGTTTTTTCCCCGCCCGGGCCAAAAGGGTTTAAATTTTAGCCAAAACCCCTTGGTTTAAGGCTTGCAATTAGAGGGGCTTTTAGGGTAAGATCCGATACGGTAAAGGGTTTAGGAACGGGTTTGACTGGGATTTAACCAAAAACCCAGTGGTGATTC
>JAITLH010000129.1 GCA_031277995.1 Deltaproteobacteria bacterium | reverse complement strand
TGGGAAGCTCGAGATCGGCCAGGCCCAGGGGATCGACCAATTCCGGGGGGGCTATGGTTATCCGCGGTTCCTCGGCCCCTTGATCGCCCCGGTCGCCTTCTTGGTTGGCGGGCTCGGTTGCGGGCTCGGTTGCCGGATTGGCTGCCGGGGCGGCCTCGGGGGCGGCCTCGGCTTGGCCGTTTTGGGGGCCGGCGGCGGTTTTAAGGCCTTCGTCTTGATCGCCTGCCTCGGAATCTAAGTCGTCGGAATCCTCGCCAGCGCTTTGGCCTTCGAAATCTTCCCCCGTTTCGTTAAGATTGGGTTCGTCTTCGTTTTGGGCCGGAGGTTTTGGGGCCTCGGTTTTTGGGGCTTCGGGCTCGGGGGCCTCGGGTTCGGGGGGCGGGGCGTAGGGGTCCAGAAAAACCACCCGCCAGTCCTTTAGGAGATCGTGGTTTATTTTGTCCAGGCCGTGGGTGGCGTCGACCAATTCGCGCTCGAGGGCGGCCAGTTTTTTGGACAATTCTTCCCGGGTTTTTCGGGAGAACTTGGCTTCCTCTTCTTTTTCGTGAAGTCGTTCCCTGACCTTTTCGATTTCTTGCCTTAGCTGGGCTAGGCGTTCCTCGGCCTTTTCGATTTTTTCGGGCAGGGTTTTTGAGGCCTCGGTCAATTCCTCGATTCTCTGGCTAAGTTCCTGGGTCTTTTGGAGTAAGGTTTCGGTGAGGTTTTCCAAGGCTTCCTTGCGGCCCTCCAAGTTATCGAGCCAATCGGAGACCCTTTTAAGTTCCCGGGTCAGGATTTCAAGGCGTTCCGATAAGCCGTCAACCCGGGAAGCCGCGACCAAACCCTTTTCCCTGACCTGTTCCAGTTCGCTGCCGTGGCTTTCGGCCTCGGCCGTGGCCTTGCGGTAAATCTCTTCCAGTTCGTTAATCTTGGCCGTTATCTTTTCCCGGTCAATCTCGGCCTGGGCCCTTTTCTTTTCGCAAGCGGCCATCTCGGTTTGGTTGCGTTCGATCTCCCCGGCCAGGGAATCCCGGCGGATTTCCAGGCCCTTGACCTCGGAAGAGGCGACCAGGATCTTGGAGGTGGCGGCGTTAAGATCTTCGCTAAAGGCGTTTAGCTGGTTACCGGCCGCGGACAACTCCTCCTCGGCGGTTTTTAGGGTTTGCCTTTTTTCGCTAACCCTGGCTTCAATGGCCCTAAGCTCGTTTTCGGCCCCCTCGACCTCAACCCTAAGCGCCTCGAGTTCCTTGACCCTGGCCAGTAAGCCGGTTTGCTTTGGGCTGGGCTTTTGGGCCGGGTTGTTTTGGCCCAGGGCGTTTGGGCTTTGTTTTTGGGGCTGCCCATGGCCGCCCCCAAAAGCGCCGCCTTTGTTTTTGTGTTTGTGGTTTGGTTTGTGGGCTTGGCTTTGGGTGGTCGCGGCGGGGGCGCCGTTGGCTTTGGGGGCGCCTCCGCCGGCCATGAGGGTTTGGCCAAAATAATCGCCTTCCAGGGTTAAAAAGGGCGAGGGGGATTTAAGCATGTCGTCGTCGACGGCGGGCCTTAGTTCAACCGGTCCCAAAAGGGCCTGGGCCAAATCCTGGCCGTTTAAGTCTTTTTTGGACACGAACCCGCAGCGCCCCAAACCCTTTTCCCGGGCCAAGGTTAGGGCCTCGAGGGCGGCCCTTCTGTCGTCAACCACGATCCAACCAAGTTTGTCGCCCAAAGCCGCCTCGGCCGCCTCCTCATAGCCGTCGGGGATCTTAAGGGATTCGGCCACCGGGGCGATTAAGCCTTTGGCCTCCGGATCTTTCATTAAGGCCACGGCCCCTTCCGGGTACCAACCAAACCCGCCTTCCTTAAAGGCTTCCAGGGTATCTAGTCTGGAGGATAGGCCGGCCAATTTTTTATCGGCCTCGCCAAAGTTTTTTACTTCGTCCTCCAGGCTGTTTTTGGCCAGATCCCGGGCTTTCCTTAGGGCGTCCATGTTTTCGCGGGCCGTTTTTAGGTCTTCCTCGATGGTTTTTTTAAAGCGCTCCCGTGAGGCCAGCCTTTCCTTGGCCTCGTTTAGGGTCATGTCGGCTTGGTTTCCTTCCAGCTCCAAATCCCGGCGGCGGCCCTTTAGATGTTCGGCCAAACTCTCGGCCCCGGCCAGGGTCTCCCCCACACGCCTTTGGTAGTCGCCGGCTTCCTCGAGGTTTTTTAGGGCGACATTTTTGTTTTCCGTTAGTTTGTCAATCTGGGCCTTGACGATTAAATAACTCTCCCTTAGTTTTTTCCTGGTTTCCTCGGCCTCGGCGTTTTCGGCCTTGACCTTGGTAAGTTCCGTTTCCAGCCGCTCTTTTTCCTGGGCTTGGTTTTCGTACTCGTCGTCAAGGCCGGACAAATCGTCCAGCGCCGACTCGCGGTTTTGTAAGGCCCCCTCCCGGTCCGAGGTCAGGTGGTCAATCTCCATGGCCATTTTGTCGGACCGGGACTTCATTTGGTGAAAGCCGTTTAGTTCCGTTTCCAGTTCCTGGTTTAGCGAAGATTCCGAGAGCCTTAGGTTATCGACCACGATCTCGGTCTCGGCGTTTTTGGCCTCGGCCAGGGCCAGTTCGTTTTTCCGGTCGGAAACCTGGGTAACCAACCTCTCCCGGGCTTTGCTAAAAACCAAGAATTTTTTGGACGACAATACCAGCTCCAGTTCCTTAAGCTCGTTTTTTATGGCCTGGTATTTATTGGCCTTGGCCGCGGCCTTGGTGACGGCCGTTAAGCGCTTACCCGATTCGTTAAGTAAGGTCTGGACGGTTTCCAGGTTTTGTTCGGCCGAAACCAGTCTTTTTTCGGCTTCCTTTTTTTGTTCCTTAAACCTGGTAATCCCGGCCGCCTCGTCAATTAGTAAGCGCCTTTCCTCGGGCGGGGCGTCAACCAACCTCCCGACCTTTTCCTGCTCGATTATATTGTAAGCCCGGGTGCCCATGCCCGATTCGATAAAAAACCTCACCAAATCCTTTAGCCGGCTAGGCGAGCGGTTAATCAAATATTCGCTGTCCCCGCCCCGGTAAAGCCTTCTCGTCACGGTGATTTCGCTCTGGGCCTTTTCCTCGCCCGTGGCCAAAGTCAAATTGACCTCGGCTACCGAGGCCCGGGGCCTTCCGACCGAGCCGTTAAACAAAAGGTCTTCCATGTTCCTGGTCCTAAGTAACCTGGGGCTTTGCTCGCCCATGACCCAACGAATGGCGTCAATGATGTTACTTTTGCCGCAGCCATTGGGACCGACGACGGCGCTGATGCCTTTGCTGAAAGACACGGGCGTCCGCTCGATGAATGACTTGAAGCCAACTATTTCCAGGCGTTTAAGATGCATGGAGACCAAATTCCGGCCAAAAATTTTGGCCAAGGCGAATTAAAAATAAACCAACCGGCCGGCCAAAAACCGGCCGACCAAAACCAGCCAGCCACTACCCCGGCCGGCCAAAAAAACCAACCCCCCAAACACCGTTGGGCCAAAAAAAATAAGGGGTCCGTGGGCGCTAGCCCATGGACCCCTTAGTCTGCCTTTTGATGGTCGGGACGACTGGATTTGAACCAGCGGCCCCCTGAACCCCATTCAGGTGCGCTACCAGGCTGCGCCACGTCCCGTCAAGCCGTCAATTTGAGGCCCAAGGCCCTTGCCTTGGAAGTGGGGGATTTCCAAGCTGAGGTAGTTTACTTGAAAGAAGGCCGAATTTCAATAGCCCCAAGGCCAGCCTCAAAAAAAACTCCCCCGGGGATATTTTTTTCTTGGTTAATCCTTGGCCAGTAACCTACGAAAGGCCGAGATTTCGGTTAAAATTTTGGTCAGTTCCGCTTCGTTTTTTTGGGCGATGACGATTCGAAGTTTGTCCAACACCGCGATCAAATCGCCAATGTATTGGGAGAGATTTTGGGAATTCTCCATGGCCACCTCAACCCATTTGAGGGGAGGCGAGGCCCCCACGCGGGTGGTGTCCCGAAAACCCGTCCCCACCCAGGAGAGGATGTCCGGAGCGCCCTTTTCCAGGGCCGTTCCGGCCAAGGCCGAAGCCGTGACGTAAGGCAGATGGCTTATTAGGCCGTAAATTTCGTCGTGCCGGGTGGGGGAGACCAAGCGTATGCGGCACTCCAAAAGCTCGTGCAAATGCTTCAGGCGTCCCAAAAGTTCCTTTTGCCTGGGCCCAAAGCGCTCGTCCGGGGTTAAAAGAAAAAGGCAGCCCCGAATTAGGTCGGCGGTTGAGTGCTTAAAACCGGCCACTTCTTTCCCGGCTATGGGGTGGCCCCCGCAAAAATTAAGGCCGGCCGTAAGGGCGGCCTCGGTAATGGGCCCCTTGGTGCTCCCGGAATCGGTGACCGGGTAGGGAACGCCCGCTCGGCCCATGCGTTCCACCATTTCGATGTTTCTTTTTACCGGCAAACACAAATAGGCCAAATCCAAGGGCCAAGACAAAAATTCGTCCGGATCGTTTGTGACCCTGGCCAATCTCTTGATTCTTTTGGCGTCCCTAACCGTTTCCGGGTTATTGTCAAAAACGGAAATTTCCAAGCCGCCAAAGGGCATGAAGGCCTTGGCCAGCGAGCCCCCGATAAGTCCCAACCCGGCCAGCCCCAATTTTTTGAAGGGCAACCGTGGGGGTAGCTTAAATTTGGGCACTTTTTAGTCCGCCGCTTTCCAAATTATGGTGGCCAGCCACCTACCGTTAACCTCCATGCAAACGGGCACCGAGATCTGGCCCTCCAACCACTCCGGGCCCAATAAAAGCGCCCCCAAGGTAAACTCCGGACTAAACATGCACTCGACGTCAAGCTTGGATTCGGAAAACTCGGCCACCGAGGCCTTGACCAAGCTTAGGTGCTCCCCTCGCAAATAATACAATAGCTCCACCCAAAGCCTCGACAACAGCTCGTTTCTGGAACTCCCGGCAAAAAACAAACACGAAGTCTCGCAATACTCCTGGGGCAAGTTTTTATTGGTCAAAAGGGAACTCATGGCTAAAACAGAGGCCTGGACCAGCCCGTACGGGTCGGCCGCCTTGAGATTGACGGTAATCTCGCCTTCAATCCTGCTTATGTCATAGCCCATCACGGTCATAAAACCAATCCAACTAAACCCATCTTACGGGTCAAAGGTTTATAGCCCCAGTAGCGCCCAAGGCCTAGGCCTTGGCCGCGGCTTTGGCCCGGGCCCGAGCCCAAACAAAACCAAACCAACCGTCAATTTGTCCGGTCAACTAAACCCTGGCGGTCTCCCCAAGCCAAGGCCCGGGCGCGAAACAAACGATTGAAATAAGCGCTTTTTTACCCGTTCGCTTAACCCTTAACCTTGTTTTATGAACGGTCGGTAGGCTTTACCCGCTCTTAAGGTCAAGAAAACGACTAAAAAATAAACTTTTTCTAATATCGTTAGTATAATGTCTTATATTTTTTTAGTAAAATAATTTCGATTGTAGCCAAAAAGTAGACAAAACCCTTCCCCCAGCCGAAGCGAACCAACGGGAGACAGCCAAGCCTTATTGGCAAATATACAATAAAGGACAGGCGATTTCCAATATTTGGACAGATGGGGGAGATCGTGGAGGATTTCTCGAATCATAAGGCCCAAATTGACTGGCCCATTGGCGCGCGAACCGGCTTTCACCCTCACTTAAGCCCCCCAAAAAAAATCTCCTAAACCCAAAGGGCGATTTTGTTCACCCTTGGTTAGGCCCAATCGCCAAACCAAACCAACCAAAAAGCCCGCCTCGCCCACTCGCTTTTGGCCCCAGGGGCCATTTTTCGATCCGCTAGGGGCGGCTTTTTTTTGAAAGCCTAGCCAACCCCTCCCCAGCCAAAAGTCCCAAAACCATGGGGCTTTTGGTGATTTTAGGAGACGATAAAAAAATTATTTGATTAAGGGAAGTTTAGATGTTATGATTTAAAACGTTAAGTTAACCCCATCACCCAGGCGATGGGCATCAACCCACTTACGGCGAGGTTTAAAATAAAGCCATGGATAAAGTATTTGACGATGGATGGCCAACCCCGATGTTCCAAGAAAACGACATCATCCCCGAGAGCTACGTCCACGGATTGTTCATGAAAAGTTTATTGACTGAATTCCAAGAATTCTGGCGGGAACATGCCGAGCGTTCACTTGAAGGGGGCAAGGGTTTTTTTGACCCCAAAAAAGACCGGGCTAAGTTTTCCCTAATCTTTATGGACGTCCTTAGCCACTGTGGGTACGAACGGGCCGAGGTGATTGCCCACCATGGCCATTTGAGCCAATCGTTTGACTACGGCCTAATCTATCGGCAAAAAGAAAACGCCGTCAGGATAGCGCCAAAGAAAACCGAGGTTTCCCGCCCAGATTCCCTAAAGAACTTCGCCCGATTCCTGGAAGCCAACGGCAAAACGGAGGGTTACCTGGTGATCTTTGACCTTGACCCCGAAAGCGACTGGGATGAAAAAATGTCCTGGCAAACCGTGGAATTTGACTCCCTGACCATCCACGTCGTGGGTAATTAAGGCCCGTTTTCCCAAAAGGCTTAAACGGCGTCCCCCCGCGGCGCCCGCCCCCAAAGTCGGCCCCCCCAACATCGGCCCTGGCGAGGGCCGCGCGCCCATCGGCCATCGCCAAGGCCGCCTTGGAAATCCAGCCGCGTCCTCGCGAGGAAAAACCCATGGATAACCCCTTTGACGATGAAAAAGGTGAGCCGATACCGCCTGAGGTATGGCGTTACGGCGAGACCATTGGGCAGTTCTTATACGTAAAACACTTGCTAATGGGATTTCAAAAGTACTGGCGGGAAAATCGTGAGCTTATTTTGGACCGAACCCAGGATCTGGTCACCAAAGGGCTAGTCATGAGTAGGTATCCCTTAACCGTTTTGAATTTTCTTGAAAATACCCTTAATAAACGGACTAAGATCAGTCGTAAATATGGCATGGGACGAGGCGGTTTTGACCTTATCCTGACCGATGGGGACATAGAAACCTTGGTTAGGGTAGTCATAAAGGAAAACGAGATTTCCCGGGAGGATAGCTTCAGACGATTCACCCGATTTCTGGAATCCCGCTGGCAAAAGTTTGGCTTTATGGTGATTTTTGAGCTAGACCCCCAAAAGCCCTTGGAGGAAAAAATTTTCGCGGAGCTTGTTAAATTTGAGTCCTTTTACCTCGACCTCGTGGGTTGTTAAGGGTCATTAGGGTTTTTTTATTCGCCCCGCCCACGCGGGCGGGGCCTGCCCAGGCCGCCGCCCGGGCCATTGGCCTAAAACGCGACCAGGGGCCAGCCATGAAAAAATGGCCCCCGCTGTGCCAAAAAAGCGATCGCGCTCGTCTACGGGCTTCTGGGACCGATTGCGGGGGCAATTTCGGACCCAATGGAGGCCAGGGATTTTTTTTGGCCGGGGAGGGGATAAATTTCCAAGGGCCCCGGAGACTGGCCGGCAAGGCGCTGGCTGGCCAGAGGCTGGTCG
>JAITLH010000101.1 GCA_031277995.1 Deltaproteobacteria bacterium | reverse complement strand
TCCCCGCGCTTTTTGTACGGTGACGTCAACCACTATACCGCCGGGACCCGCCTCCACGTCGAGCCGGAATTGCGCTCCTTTTTGGAAAAAAGCATGACCGAAAAAGGCCATGACATCGTGCCGGGCGAGCTGGCCTGGCGCAGGGCCACCGGTTATGTCTGGGCCATCGAGATTGACCAAGAAAGCGGCACCTTCTCCGGCGGGGCCGAGGTCCGAAGCGACGGACACGCGGCCGCCTACTAAACCAATCCAAAACCCTTTTTGGAGGAATCGTCATGAAGTTTTATAGAGCGCCCCTAATCGGGTTGGTGCCTACCCTTGCGGCGGCGGTTTTGGCCCTGTGTTTTCCGGTCCAAGCCTATGACTACAAGGTTGAGAAGATATTGAGCCCGGCGCCGGTTTTTTCAAAAAACGGCGTCGTCTCGAGCGAACATCCCATCGCCTCGTCGGTTGGGATTCAGATTTTAAAGGAGGGCGGTAACGCCTTTGACGCGGCCGTGGCCGTGGCTTTGACCTTAAGCGCCGTTGACATGTCCATGTGCGGACCCGGCGGGGCCAGTTTTTGGCTTCTTTGGGACGCCAAAGCGGGTAAACTTTACTCGCTTGACGCCGACACCCAGGCCCCGGCCGCGGCCTCGCCCGATAAGTTTAAGGACAGAACGGAACTCTGGTCAGGCGTAAAGGCCATGGCCATTCCCGGCAGCATGAAAGCTTACGTTGAAGTCTTGGAAAAATTCGGCACCATGAGCTTTGAAGAGGTATCGAAGCCGGCCATCAAGTATTTGGAAGAAGGCTTTGTTTTATCGCAGCGCCAGAGCGATGACTTAAAAAAGACCGCCGCCCAGGTCCCCATACTGAACCCCAATTTGGGCCGGGTCTTCGCTCCCGAGGGCCATTGGCCCAACGCCGGCGCCATCATGAGAAACCCGGAACTGGCCCAGACCTATAAGACCGTGGCCAAGGAAGGGGTTGACGCTTTTTACAAAGGCTCGATCGCCAAAGAAATGGTTGACTACGTCCAGAAAAACGGCGGTTTGTGGACCATGGAAGATCTGGCCAACTATAAGCTTATTTGGAACGAGCCGGTCGCCATGAACTATAAGGGCCTGACCGTTTACGGGGCCCCGCCGCCCTCCTCGGCCACGACCTGGATGGAGATGCTAAAAATCGCCGAGGGCTACGACTGGTCAAAAATCGAAGACAATAGCCTGGAGTATCTGCACCTGATGGTCGAGATCGTGAAAGTGGCCCAGGCCGATACCTTTCAATTCATATCCGATCCCGCCTTTGTCCCCAGTAAAAGCGACAAGCTCGTCTCCGACGCTTACGCCAAAGTCCAGCGCCAGAGAATAAGCCTCGACAAGGCCGCGAAGGGTAAGGTTCAACCCGGGGATCCGGACGCCTGGACCCAGCCGGGCTTTAAGCTAGGAAAAGCCCCGGAGAATTTGGAATCGATCAAAATCGCCATGGCCGATAGCGTGATGGACATGACCTATAAGGGCAATACCAACCACGTGGTCGTGACCGACAAGTGGGGTAACTCAGTGGCTTTCACCCATACCCTGGGCCAGTATTTTGGGGGCCAAGACTTATTGGGCGCCACGGGCGTCATCGGCAATAACGGCATGGACTGGTTTGATCTGGACCTTAACCCCTGGACCGAAAAACCCAGTAATCTCGTCGTCGCCCCCAATAAGAGAAACCGTTGGACCCTGTCCCCGGGCATGGTCTTCAAAGACGGCAAACCCCATATCCTAATCGGGGGCGCCGGAGCGGAAATGACCATGCAGGCCATCTTCCAGGTCCTAATCCGGATGCTTGAGTATAACCTAAATCCCCAGGCGGCCATCGCTTCGCCGCGCTTTTTGTACGGTGACGTCAACCACTATACCGCCGGGACCCGCCTCCACGTCGAGCCGGAATCGCGGGTCTTTTTGGAAAAGGGCCTAAAGGAAAAAGGCCACGACGTGGTCCCGGGCGATCTGGCCTATCGCATGGCCACCGGCTATGTCTGGGCCATCGAGATTGACCAACAAAGCGGCACCTTCTCCGGCGGGGCCGAGGTCCGTAGCGAAGGACACGCCGCCGCCTACTAAACCCAACCAAAACCCGAGCCCTCCCGGCCGCGCGCCAAGGCCAGGTCCAAAGCCCGAGACTAAAGTCAAAGCAAAGGACCAAGGCCCAAGCCGCGCGGCCGATTTTTTTTAAGCCAAGCCCCTTTCGCGATTGGCCTTTGGCCGTTAACACGACCGGGGTTTGTTTTTTTGTGGGGGAGGGGAGTTTTTCCCCTTCCAAAAAGGGTCAAGGCCTGGGCGGGGCCAGCCCGTAAAACCGGCCTGGCCCCAACCCCTCAGGCCTGGGTTTTGGCGGGGTTTTTAGGAAAAACAGGCCCTGGCTCCCGGTTTCGAAAACTCGCCCTAAAAAAACTCAGGGGGGCAAAAAGGGCCTGGAAGCCCCTGGGAGCGCTAGGGCGCCTTGCCTGGTGGGTACCCTACCTGACCCTTCCGTTCAACGCCGCCTTGGGGCTATTTGACCCGTTTACGGGGGGGGTTTTGGGAGGGGCTGAGGTTTTGGTTTTTTGGATTAAGGGTTAGGGGGATCGTTTAGGGCCCGGGTTTGTTTTGGGCCGGCCAAGGGAAAGGCGTCCTCGCGAAGATAAGTTTTGGCCAGGGGGGAAGTTAACCTCGCTTTTGTTTTTGTCGCGATTATTTTGGCGAATAATCGATGGCGCCTTTAAAAAAAATTACCCTTATGTCTAGGGGTTTTCCTTAAAAAATTATCAAAATATTAAATAATTAAAGGTAAATAAATATTTCGCGAATTTAAATAATCAAAAGATATCAAAACTCAAAACTTGTCCCAATGGGTCAAGGCGTTGGGGTAGGCCAAAATACGTATTTAAAAATTACGTATTGGTTTACGTTAAGACGATTTCGCTCTGGGTTTTTTGTTTTTGCTTAATTATTTTAATGATTTATTTTTGGAGATTGTCAAATGACTGTTGGTATTTGGATATTTGTGGGCCTGGTTATTTAGCGTTTCGTTTTAGAGAACGCGTATATTCACCATAAATCGTTTGACTAAGATGGGCAATTTGAAGTTTAATCTTGATAACGACGATACCATACGCATTTTGACGATCGGTTTATTTTTTTAGCGATAACGGTGGCCAATTTTCGTTTGCCAAAGGCGAACGCCAAGAGGCCGGCGGTGGGGTCGCGAATGGATTGGTCAAGGCCTAAGGGGGTTAGTTTTGATATTGGCCAGTTAAGAATATCAAAAGCCAACGATCTTTTGGGAAAAATAAGCGCGATCTAGGGAAAATTTATTTTAGACAAGGTTTTTATTTTTTCGTATGGGGTTAGGTTTGATTTAAATTGTTTTTTTTGTGATTTTTTTAGGGAATTTAGTTTGGTAAGAGGGTAGCGAAAAGTTATTAAAGGTGATTTTTGGTCGAGCGGCGAAGTGGATAAGGGCTAGAAAAAGGGTATTTTTGGGTACGGAACTTTAAAGGGCGATGAATGGACGGGGTTTTTTTGGGTACGGAACTGTAAAGGGCGATGATTGGACGGGGTTTTTTGGGGCGATATTTGGTGGGTATTTTTTGGTAAAGCGGTTTGGGAACGGGCGATATTTGGCGAAGTTTTTTTTGGTAAAGCGAGCGTTTGGGGGGGTATTTAATGGGCTTTTTTTTTTGGGGTATCGGCGGGAAGTTTAAAAGAGCTTTGGCCGCGAAAAAATCGGGGAACGTTTTTGTCGCGTCCAATGGAAATTTATTTAGCGCCCTCACAACTTATGGAGGAATCATCATGAAGTTTTATCGAGCGCCCCTAATCGGGTTGGTGCCGACCTTGGCGATAGTGGTTTTGGCCCTGTGTTTTCCGGTCCAAGCCTATGACTACAAGGTTGAAAAGATATTGAGCCCGGCGCCGGTTTTTTCCCAAAACGGCATCGTCGCCAGCGCCCATCCCATCGCCTCGCAGGTGGGGATTCAGATTTTAAAGGACGGCGGGAACGCCTTTGACGCGGCCGTGGCCGTGGCCTTGACCCTAAACGCCGTTGACATGTCCATGTGCGGACCGGGCGGGGCCAGTTTTTGGCTTTTGTGGGACCAAAAGGCCGGAAAACTCCACTCGCTGGACGCCGATACCCAGGCCCCGGCCGCGGCCACGCCCGATAAGTTCAAGGACAGAGCTGAGCTTTTGTCCGGGGTAAAGGCCATGGGCATTCCCGGGAACATGTTAGCCTACGTCGAAGTCTTGGAAAAATTCGGCACCATGAGCTTTGAAGAAGTATCCAAGCCGGCCATCAAGTATTTGGAAGAGGGTTTCGTGTTGGCCAAGCGCCAAAGCGACGGCTTTAAGTATAGCGCCGCCCAAGCCCCCCTGCAGTACCCCAATTTGGCCAGGGTGTTCGCCCCGGACGGGCATTGGCCCGACGAGGGCGCCGTCATAAAAAACCCGGAACTGGCCCAGACTTTTAAGACCGTGGCCAAGGAGGGGGTTGACGCTTTTTACAAAGGCTCGATCGCCAAAGAAATGGTTGACTACGTCCAGAAAAACGGCGGTTTGTGGACCATGGAAGATCTGGCCAACTATAAGCTTAATTGGAACGAGCCGGTCACCATGGATTACAAGGGCCTGACCGTCTACGGGGCCCCGCCGCCCTCCTCGGCCACGACCTGGATGGAGATGCTAAAAATCGCCGAAGGGTACGACTGGTCCAAGATTGAAGACAATAGTTTGGAGTATCTGCACCTCATGGTGGAGATCGCGAGGGTGGCCCACGCCGACACGTACCAATACGTCTCCGATCCCGCCTTTGTCCCAAGTAAAAGCGACAAACTCGTCTCCGAGGCTTACGCCAAAGTCCAGCGCCAGAGAATTAGCCTCGATAAGGCGGCCAAAGGCAAGGTTCAACCCGGGGACCCGGACGCCTGGACCAAGCCTGGCTTTAAATTAAGCCAAGCCCCCGAGAATTTGGAATCGGTCCAAATCGCCATGGCCGATAGCGTCAGGGACATGACCTATAGGGGTAACACCAACCACGTGGTCGTGACCGACAAGTGGGGTAACTGCGTAACCTTTACCCATACCCTGGGCCAGTTTTTTGGCGGCCAGGACGTATTGGGCAATACCGGCGTTATCGGCAATAACGGCATGGATTGGTTCGATCTCGACCTTAACCCCTGGACCGAAAAACCCAGCAGTCTCGTCGTGGCCCCCAATAAGAGAAACCGTTGGACCCTGTCCCCGGGCATGATCTTTAAAGAAGGTAAACCCTACATCCTCGTCGGCGGTTCCGGGGCGGAAATGACCATGTCGGCCATCTTCCAGGTCCTTATCCGCATGCTTGAGTATAAGCTAAACCCCCAGGCGGCCATCGCCTCCCCGCGCTTTTTGTACGGTGACGTCTATCACTACACGGCCGGGACCCGCCTCCACGTTGAGCCGGAATTGCGCGCCTTTTTGGAAAAAGGGATGGTCGCGAAAGGCCACGACGTGGTGCCCGGCGATCAAGTTTGGCGCATGCCCACGGGTTTCGTCTGGGCCATCGAGCTTGACAAAGAAAGCGGCACCTTCGCCGGCGGGGCCGAGGTTAGGGACGAGGGCCACGCGGCCGCTTACTAAGCCCCAAGGCCAATTATGGCCTTATTGGCCCAGCCTAAATTCTGGCTCCCGGGAGGTTTTCTAACCGCCTTCTCGGTTAGCCCTCCAAGCGGACCCAAGGTCCGCTTGGAGGGCCTGGCCAAGCCAGAAAAAAAAAGCTTCTGGAAAACAATATCGCGGGGCCTTTGGTTTTTAAGGTCCCTTAACCCAAATTAGGAGAATAAGACATGTCGCGTTTATCGTTTCTGGTCGTTTTCGGATTGAGCCTTTTAGGTTTGGTTTTTTCCGGCGCGGCCCCGGCGGCGGAACTGCCCACTTTCGCCGAACCGGTTTTGTTTACCTCCCTGGGCCAGAGCCCGGACGCCAAGACCTTTTCGGTCTTGGCCGGGCGGGCCAAGCTCAAGGGGGAGTTTTTGACCCTGGCCAAGGGCTCGGACATCGAGGCGGCCAAGACCGTTTTCGTGACCGTCGGCACCAGTTTAAAGGGCTTTGGCTCGGCCGGGGTTAACCTCGAATCGGAGACGGCCCGTTGCGAGGAAATCGTCAAAGCCGCCAAGGCCAAAGGCGTTTACTTGGTTTTGGTTCACATCGGGGGCGAAGGCCGCCGCGATAGCATGACCAACCTGTTATTGGAAAAACTGGCCCCCTCGGCCGACGCCTTTATCGTTTACGAAAACGGCAACGGGGATGGCTATTTTACCTTGGCCGCCGGCGAAAAACCCCTGGCCCTTTTGGCCAAGACCCTTGACGTCGTGAAACTGTTGGAAGCCAAACTGCCCTAAAACCCCCGCCCCGGCCAAGTTTGGCCGGGGAGTTTAAAAAAAGAAAACGGCCGCCTTGTTTGAGGCGTAAAGAAAAAAACGTAAGTCTCTCGGGACGGCGCCAAAGGAAAAAACTTTCGCGCCAAAAAATACCAAAGGCGATTAAGAGGCCCAGACATGACTCCGCAATTGCATGACTCCCAAATGTACTTCACCTCCGGCTTGGCCCTGGGGGCTATGGTTCTGACCTTTATGGCCCTGTCTCTGGTCGGCCGTTTCATTAAGCAAACCATCCCGCTGGCCGTGAACCTCTTTATTTGCATGATCATGGGGGCCCTGGTCGCCGGTTTTGGCCTCCCCATCAGGCATTTGTTCGAGGGTCCGGTTTGGTATATCTATATAAACCTTGTCATATTCACCGGCATGATCTTTTTGACTTGCCTTAAAGCCGCCGGAAATCTCGATTGCATCGCCTACGACATACTGACCAAGTTTAGAAAGCGACCGGCGATTATGTTTTGCCTAATCACCCTTTTACTTTTCTTTCCGGGCATGGTTACCGGGGTGGGAACGGCCGGTGTCCTTAGTACCGGATTGGTGGCCGTGGTCATCCTCCGTGCCGTTGGGGTTCCCAACGTCCAGACCGGGGCCATCGTGGCCATGCTGACGACCATCGGGGCCGCGGCTCCCCCGGTTAACCTACCCGCCATCATAATCGCCAGCGGTATCAACATGCCCTATGAGGGTTTCGAACTGATACTGCTGGTGATTACCGTGCCGTTGGGGCTTTTTACCATTTTTTGGCTTGGCTACAAGCATTTTAAGAGCCCCACCTTGGAAGAGATCGAAAAGGTTTTGCCCAGGCCCGAACGCAAAAGCGCCTTCATGCCATACCTACCTTTACTCGTGGTCGTGGCCATCTTCGTTTTGATCCGCGCTTTGCCGGGAAAGTTTCCGGACATCATCACCCCCATGGTATTCATGGTCGGGAGTTTGGCCACGCTTTTTACCGGAAAAAAATACCGCTTCAACGAGGCTTGCAAGGAAGCCATCCGGGGCGGGATCTTTAGCACGGTGGCCTTGATTTTCGTGGTCGGGGCGGTGGTCCAGGTTACCACCCTGACCGGCTCCAAGGGCTTACTGGTCTTGGCCTCCCTGACCGTTGGGGCCGCGGCGCCCGTCCTTCTTTACGTGGCCTTGGGGGTAAGCCTACCCCTTTTGGGCGGGGTTTTAACCCACCTGGGCGCCTCGGTCATCCTGGGCATTCCCTTTACCCTGGCCATGCTCACCCAAAACGTCATCGCCGTCGTGGCCGGCATTTCCATGCTGTGCGTCCTCTCCCAGGTCATCCCGCCCTCGGCCCTGGGGGGATATTTCGCCCAGGAATTGGTTCGCGAGAAAAAGTACTCAAGCATATTAACCGCCTCGATGGTGCCTTTGCTTGTTTGCGTGGCTTTTTCCCTGGTCACCCTAATCTTCGCCAACAAGTTCGCGGCCCTTTTCGTGCCCTTTTAAAAAACCCGCTTAAGGCCCAATCCAAGGGGCGAAAAAAACTTTTTCGCCCCCCCCGGGCGGCCATCCATAAAACGTTCGCGCCAAAAGAACCGTTATCGCGGCGCGGGAGGAAAGACATGCCACCGACCTACGTAATCGTTATGGCCCTGTATACGGCGTTGACGGCTTACATCCTGTATTTGGTCATTTCCAACATGACGCGCTCCAAGGATGTCTGGGAGCAGATAATGGCCGTTTTCGTGATCGTGCCGTTATTCATGCGTCTAATTTTCATAAAGTAAGGAAGGCCAGTCATGAACGCGAACCGCAAGACCTCGGCCTATTTGATCCTGGCCGCCTGTCTCGTTTTGACCGTCATTTTATGCGTAAGTTACATCCCCATGTGGAAGTACGATCTCATCGTTCCGGGCCCCGGGGTGACCAAAGTCGCTTGGCTAAGCGATTACGTGCCGGAGCTTAAGGGTTCCTTGGCCGATACCAGGGTCTTTATCCTGGAAGGCCAGGAGCCCGGGGCCAACATCTTGGTCCTTTCCGGCCACCATGCCGACGAACCCGGGGGCTGGATGAGCGGGATGGTTTTGGTGGAAAACGCCAAGGTCAGGACCGGAAAACTGGTGGTCATTCCCCAAGCCAACAATAGCGGCTTTACCCATAACTACCCCCAGGAAGCCCACGCCCAGTTCATAAACATTCCCCTGTCCGACGGGTCCAAAAGGCGTTACCGCCACGGCTCCAGGACCGGGAACTCGGCCGAACATTGGCCCGATCCCGAGGTTTTTATCCAATATCCCTCGGGGCAAAAACTCTCCGGCGACGAGGTTAGGAACCTAAACCGGGCTTACCCCGGAAGGCTAAACGGCACCTTTACCGAGCGCATCGCCTACGGCATCCAGATGGTGGTTAGGAAAGAAGGAATCGATCTCCAGATGGACATGCCCGAGGCCCAGCCGGAATACCCCTTCGTTAACGCCGCGAGCGCCCACCCGGCGGCCGAGGAACTGGTTAGCCTGGCTTCCCTGGGCATGCAAACCCACGATCTCGACTTGGGCGTGGAACTCTCCCCGGCCACCTTCCGCGGCTTAAGTAACCGGGAGATGGGTGACGCCGTGCCCGGCTTATTCGCCGTCACGATGGAAACGCCCAATACCGAGCAAGGAAAGATCCGGGGCATTACCGACGATCTTTTGGCCGTCGAGGGCCAGGACGCTTTTTACGTGGCCGCGGCCAAGCTTGGTAACCTTTTTGTCCCCTACGACGAGGGCGGCTGGCCCCTTAAGCGCCGCGTGGGCCGGCACCTGACTTCCTTCATGGAACTGGCCCTGGCCCTCCAAGACGTTACCGGAAAACCCTTCGAGATCTCAAACGTCCCCGACTACTACGATCTCGTCGCCAACGACGTTGGCCATTACCTAAACCCGGTAACCGATAACGAAAAGGTCTCGGACCCCGGCTACCAATCCTACCCGGGCATTTGGCGCCTTTTTAGCAAAGCCGGCTCCTAAAATCCCGCTTTCGCGAAAGAAAACTTTCGCGAAAGCCGGCTTTTCAAAAACCAATTCGCCCCCCATTAACCCTTTCAGGCCGCCAAAAAAACCCCGGCGGCCGCCTTAACGGTACGTCGCCATGATCTACTGGCTGGGCCTGGGCCTAATTTTGGGCGCCCTTTTTTTGGAAACTTACGCCCTAAGGCGCCTTAGGGCCAAGGTCCCGCTAAGGATTCACATACACGGCACCCGGGGCAAATCGACCCTAACCAGGCTGGTCGCCAAAACCCTTAGGGACCAAGGCCTTAAAACCCTGGCCAAGACCACGGGGGACAACCCCGAGTATATCCTCCCTGACGCCAGTTTCTTACCCATAAGGAGAACGGGACCCCCCAGGGTCATGGAACAGGCCGCAGCCCTTCGCTTGGCCGCCCGCCTTGGCGCCCAAGCCCTGGTGGTTGAGGGCATGGCCCTGGAAAAAGAATCCATCCACCAATCGGAAAACCTACTCCAATCGACCCACGTCGTCATCGCCAACGCCCGGCCCGATCACGCCGAAACCATGGGCCCCGGCCGCTTGGGGGTCATCGCCGCCCTAAGCCTTCTTTTTCCCAAAAACGGCCGCCTTTACGTCTCGAACGATACCGGCCGATCTGTCTTCCAAACCCTGGCCGCGAAAAAAAACCTGCCGTTTTTTTTGGTAAATTGCCCCAATCCCCTAAACCAAGCCCCGGAGCTGTGCCGGGCCCTAACCCAAAACATTCCATCCGGCTTGGCCGAAAAAAAATCCTCCCGCCCTAATCCTAGCCAACCCGGCCCCCCCGTTCCGGGCGGCTCCCTATCCATTTCTTCCCAAACCCTCGCCCAAAATTCCTTCCCCATGGCCTTTCTCGATCTTTTTTCGGCCAATGACCGCGTCTCCTCGGCCCTGGCCTGGCAAGCCTATCCCCACAAAAACTCCCCCAACGCCCTAAAGGTGGCCATATTTTCCACCCGCTCCGATCG
>JAITLH010000100.1 GCA_031277995.1 Deltaproteobacteria bacterium | reverse complement strand
CGGCCAAACCCTAGGGGCTTTTTTCAAAGGCCCTAATTTAGGGGCGTTGATTTGGAGGCCCACCCCTTTTTGGGCGGGGAATTAAAGCTCCCACCTTTTTTAGGGGGGCGTTGATTTGGAGGCTCACCCCCTTTTGGGCGGGGAATTAAAGCTCCCCCCTTTTTTGTGGGGGCGTTGATTTGGAGGCTCACCTTGCCGATAAGTAACGAGGTAGAGGTCTACGTTAAACACCTAAGGGACATCGAGGGCGCTTCCGAAAACACCGTCAAGGCTTACGGCTCCGATTTGTCCAGGTGGGCGGCTCTGTTGGCTAGGCGGGGCGTGGCCTGTTTTGAGGCCTCCCGGGACGACCTTAAGGAGTTCATGTATGAACTCAAAAACGGCCGGGCCAATTCGTCCATTTCCCGGGCCATCTCGGCCGTGCGGAGTTTTTATCGGTTTTATCAGAGAAAGGGCTTAATAAAAGACGCCTCGTTTTTAAGGGTCAAGGGCCCCAAGGTGGTAAAACCCAAGCCGAGATTTTTGACGGTGGCCGAAACCAAGGATCTATTGGACTTTTCTCTGGAAGCGCCCGCGCGGGGGGTAGGGCAAGAAAGCGAAGGCGGGCCTGCCCAGGCCAACGCCCTTGGCGTAGGAATGGGCAGGGAGGAGCGGGTTCGGGAAGCGGTGGAGGCCAGGGATACGGGGCTATTGGAGCTATTGTATTCCTCGGGGCTTAGGGTTAGCGAGTTGGTGGGCTTGGATTTGGATGACCTGGGCTTTGAGGACTCGAGGGTTTTGGTAAGGTTGGGTAAGGGCGGGAAGGATCGGTTGGTGCCGGTGGGGAAAGTGGCCTTGGGGGCCCTTTCGAAATGGCTGGGGTTAAGGGGGCGTTTGGTTGACGCGGGTAAGGCCGGGGCCAAAAGGGCGCTATTTTTGGGGGTCATGGGCGGCAGGTTACACGTTCGGGAAGTTCGCCGGGTTTTAAAGAAAAGGCTAACCGAGGCCGGCTTGGGAGGGGATCAAATAAGCGTTCACGGTTTAAGGCATAGTTTCGCGACGCATTTGTTGGAAGCCGGGGCCGATCTTAAGGCCATTCAGGAGATGCTGGGGCACGCGAGTTTGGCCACGACCGAACGCTACACGCATTTAAACTTAAAGGCCCTCAAAAGCGCTTATCTGGCCCACCCCAGGGCGATTTTGGAAGACGAGGGTGCGAGCGAAGAAGAGAAAAAAGCCTTGCGGGTATTGGTGGAAAAGGAATTGGCCGCCCTGGAAGGGGTACCAATCGAAAAAAACCTCTCCCGGGAGTGACATTTTTACTTGGTTTAAGAGCCAAAGCAATGGCCAAGGGGCCGCTAGCGGCAACGTTAGCGGCGATTTTTTATTTTTTAATTAAGGAGCTTTAATGCTACCCCAGTTTCAAGGAACCACCATCCTGGCGGTGCGCCATAACGGCCAAGTGGCCGTTTGCGGCGACGGCCAGGTCTCCCTCCAAAACGTGGTCTTAAAAACCAAGGCCAAAAAAGTTCGGCGCCTCTATAACGACAAAATCATTTGCGGCGTGGCCGGGTCCACGGCCGACGCCTTTTCCATCATGGAACATTTTGAAAAACGTTTGACCGAGTACTCGGGAAATTTGATCCGGGCCGCGGTGGAACTGGCCAAGAGCTGGCGGACCGATAAAATCTTGCGGCGCCTGGAAGCCATGATGATAACTTGCGACGCCAAGCACATGTTTTTAATCTCCGGAAACGGGGACGTGGTCGAACCGGACGACAATTTATTGGCCATCGGTAGCGGCGGCTTTTACGCCTTGGCCGCGGCCAAGGCCATGGTCAAGTTTGGAAAGGATCTTTCGGCCGGCGAGATCGCCAGCGAGGCCCTAAAAATCGCCAGCGGCATTTGTCTTTATACCAACGACAATTTGACCCTGGAAACCCTGGAAATCGTTACCCCATAGGAGTTTTTGGATCCTTGGGGCTTATTTTTTTAACCACCCAAACCGACTAGCCAAGGCCCTTTGGGGGCTTTTTGGTAGCGAATTTTCTTTAGGAGGCCGCCAAGTTGGGCGGCCGGAACGGAAAAAATGAACATTCTAGAAAAGAGCGATTCACCCGAGGTCTCTTTGAGTTACGACGCTGACTCCGCCCTCTCCCTCACCCCCAAGGTCATAGTTTCGATACTTGACCGTTTCATTATCGGCCAGGCCAAGGCCAAAAGATCGGTGGCCATCGCCATGCGTAACCGTTGGCGCCGTTTGGTGGCCCCCGAGGATCTTAAGGAAGAGATCACCCCAAAAAACATCATCATGATCGGCCCCACGGGGGTCGGCAAAACCGAGATCGCGAGACGGCTAGCCAAGCTTACCAAATCGCCTTTCATCAAGGTCGAGGCCTCCAAGTTTACCGAGGTCGGTTACGTCGGCCGGGACGTTGAGTCAATCATCAGGGATTTAATCGAGCAAGCCGTCGGCATGGTCAAAAGCGAGATGGTGGAGATAAACCTGGCCAAAGCCACCGACGCGGCCATGGAAAAGCTGGTGGAACTACTCATTCCCATCTTGGAAAATCCGGCCAACGAAAATAGGCAGGATCTCCCCAGCACCAAAAAGAAGCTAAAGCAGTTCATAAAGGAAGGCAAACTCGACGACACCATGGTGGAGATTAGCGTCGACAACAATCCCACCCGGCCCCAGATCTTCGCTTCCTTTGGCCTGGAAGACTTGGAAAAGAACATTAACGAGACCCTGGCCACTTTCATGCCCAAAAAAAGCCATCGCCGCAAGGTCCCGGCTTCCCAGGCCTTGGAGCTACTGACCCAGCAAGAGGCCTCCAATCTGGTCGATCAGGAAAAGGTGGTCGAGGAAGCCAGAAAAAGGGTTGAGCAGCAAGGCTTGGTCTTCATTGACGAGATCGATAAGATCTGCGTCAAGGACGGCCATTCCCATGGCCCGGACGTTAGCCGGGAAGGCGTCCAAAGGGATCTTTTGCCCTTGGTGGAAGGAAGTACGGTCATGACCAAATACGGCCTGATCAAAACCGACCACATTTTGTTCATCGCCGCCGGGGCTTTCCATTCCTCCAAGCCCAGCGATCTGATGCCCGAACTCCAAGGGCGCTTCCCCATTAGGGTGGAGCTCTCGTCTTTGACCAAGGAAGATTTCGTGAGGATCCTAAAGGAGCCCCAAAACGCCCTCATTAAGCAATACCGGGCCCTCATGGCCACCGAGGGCGTCGATATCGATTTTACCCCCGAGGCCATCGAGGAACTGGCGGCCATGGCTTTTCAGGTTAACGAAACCAACGAAAACATCGGGGCCAGAAGGCTTTCCACCATCATGGAAAGCTTACTTGACGAAGTCTCCTTTGAGGCCCCGGACATTTCGCCCACCAAGATCTTGGTCACCCCGGATTACGTCAGAGAGCGTCTAACCAACATCGTGGCCGACGCCGATTTGTCGAAATTTATCCTCTAAAGAAAAGGGCCAGCCCTTTTTTGGGGAGTTAGTCTCGACCAAAAGGTCGGGCCAAAAGGAGAGCTTTATGAGCGTAAACAGGGCCGACCTTTTGGTCGAGGCCCTTCCGTATATTAGAAACTATAGCGGCTCCACGCTGGTTATTAAGTATGGCGGCCATGCCATGGCCGACGAGGCCCTAAAAAACGGCTTCGCCCAGGACATATCGTTACTTAGGCACGTGGGCGTCAATCCCGTGGTCGTCCACGGCGGGGGGCCGCAGATTGACGAGCTATTAAACCGCCTGAAGATCGATTTCCATTTTGTCGAAGGCCAGAGGTTTACCGACGAATCGATCATGGAAGTGGTCGAGATGGTTTTGTGCGGCCGGGTCGGCAAAGACATCGTGAGTAGGATTACCAGGGCCGGCTCCATGGCCGTGGGCCTATCGGGGAAAGATTCGGGGCTAATTCGGGCGGTTAGGAAAAGGCTCCCTAAAACCAAGGATCGAAGCGAAGGCCGAGGGGAAGAAGCCCCAGGCGCGGGGCCAGGCGCGGGGCTAACCTCCGGGCCAGTTCCAGGCCCGGAGGTTAGCGCTGGGGTTAATTCCGATGGCGGGCTCGACATTGGCTTAGTGGGGGAGCCCACGGCCATTAACGTCAGTCTTTTAAACCACCTGACCCGGGGCGGCTTTATTCCCATCATCGCCCCCATCGGGGTTGACGATAATGGGACGGCCTATAACATTAACGCCGACGCGGTGGCCGGGGCCGTGGCCGTGGCCTTGGCGGCCAAAAAGCTCATACTTTTAACCGACGTCGAGGGGGTTTTAAACGCCGGGGGCGAATTGATCGAGCGTTTAAGCGAGGGCCAGATAAACGATCTTAAGAAAAGCGGGGACATTTCCGGGGGCATGATCCCCAAGCTCGATTGCGCCCTGGCGGCCTTGAAGGGCGGCTGTTCGGGCGCTTCGATTATTGACGGCCGGGTCCCCCACGCCCTTTTGTTGGAACTTTTCACCGACAAAGGTTGCGGCACGGAAGTGTATTTGTAAGGGGCCAGGCGGAAAGAGGCGGGGCTTGGGGGAAACCGCCCGCGAAAAAGCGATTTTTAGGGTCGGGGGCGAAACCGACCGCGAAAAATAATCGTTTTTTGGGGTCGGGGGGAAACCATTTTCCCAACATAGCCCGGTCGGGGCGGGAAAATGGGCCTTTGGTTCTTGACGAAAGCCAAATTGATGGCTAAAATTGGAGTATAGGCGACCTTTTTTTTCTTTCTTTGTTTAACCGCATACTCAAACTTGAACGCATATAGAAGAGATTATGACATTATCTACCCGTGAAATAATAGCGTTAGGGCAGAAACATCTGCTAGGTAACGTAAATAGGCAGGGAGTGGTTTTGGTTAGGGGCGAGGGCACCAAGGTCTGGGACGCCGAAGGCAAGGAGTATTTGGACTTCGTGGCCGGGATCGCCGTTTGCGCCTTTGGCCACGCCCCGGACTTTGCCAACAGGGCCTTAACCAGGCAGGCCGAAACCCTCTGGCACGTCTCCAACCTTTATTGGAACGAACCCTTGGTAAGGTTGGCCGAGCTTCTTACCTCGGCTACCGGTTTGTCCAAGGCCTTTTTTTGCAATAGCGGGGCCGAGGCCAACGAGGCGGCCATCAAGATGGCCCGTAAGCACTCCTTTGATCGCCACGGGCCGGGGCGATTTGAAATAGTCTGCGCCCTTAATTCCTTCCACGGCCGAACCATGGGGGCCATCTCGGCCACCGGGCAAACTAACCTCCATAAGGGCTTTGAGCCCATGCTTGAGGGCTTTAACTTTGTCCCCTTTGGGGATTTTGAGGCCCTAAGTGAGGCCGTGACCAAAAAGGTCTGCGCGGTCATGTTGGAACCCGTTCAAGGCGAGGGGGGCGTTTTGGTCCCACCCCAGGATTACTTTAAAAAGGTCTCGGAACTTTGCCGCGAAAAAGACGTCCTACTTATTTTTGACGAGATCCA
>JAITLH010000088.1 GCA_031277995.1 Deltaproteobacteria bacterium | reverse complement strand
AAAGGCGAGCCCTGGCCATTGGCGTCTAAGGGAACGCCCGGAACCGAGAAGGTCCCATCGTACTTGGTCGGGACGTTGGCCGCCTTGGCTTCCTCATAGGTGTAGTAGCCGCCGCCGGGGTTGGCCAAAACCTTTAGCATGGCCTCGCAAGCGACCCGGATGGCGCCGCCGGTCATGACCTGGGAACGAGAGCCCCCGGCCGGTCCGGAAACCGGGTTACGGGTATCGGCCCAAGTGAACTTGAGCTTATCCGGGGCGACGTTTAGGGGCCTGAGGGTCTGGTGGGCGGTTCCGACCGCGCCCATGTCGGCGCCCTGGCCGTGGTCTTCCCAAGCCGTGCAGACGGTGATGGTCCCGTCGGCGTTTAGCTCAACGTAGGCGTTAGAGGAGTCCGGTCCGTCCAGGCCGCAGCCGTAAGAGCCGGCGGCCAGGCCCACGCCTTTTTTGTGCGTGGCCGTGCTTTCGGCTTTGGCTTTTTTAAGGGCCTCGTCGTATTTGGGCTTGATGGCGTCGAGCATCTCGACGTAGGAATAGGAATCCAGGACCTGCCCGCTGGGGTTGGTTCCCGGAGGCCTCAGGGCGTTTTTGTGCCTAAACTCCCAGGGATCCATGCCCAGTTTCACGGCCAGCTCATCGGCCACGATCTCGGTCATGAATTGGGCTTGCGTTCCGCCGTATCCCCTAAAGGCCGAACCCCAGGCATGGTTGGTGCAAACCGTGCGGCCCTCGCCCCTGACGTTGGGGATGTCGTAGGCCGCGCCCATGAACTGAACGCCCCGGACGGTCAGGAGATCGCCGAATTCGCAGTAGGGGCCGTGATCGACGTCGTAGTCGGTTTCCATGGCCAGGATCTTCCCGCTCTTGTCGGCGGCCAAACGAATGGTGCCGTAGAAGGGGGAGCGCTTTCCCGTATACTGCATCTGCTGGTGGTAGTTAAAGACCAGATAGCAGGGGCGGCCCGTGGCCAGGACGCAGGCCCCGACGATGGCTTCGTTGGTTGGGCTAAACTTATACCCGAAGGTCCCGCCCATGGGGTTTGAAACCAGATGGAGCTTGTCGTCGGCCAGGCCCAGACCCTCTTGGATCATGACCTTGTGGAGGTGGACGCCGATGGATTTGGAATGGATGATGACCGCGCCGTCGTCGTGGATAAAACCAAAGGCGCAATCGGGTTCCAGGGGCATGTGCGGGGTGCGGCTGGTGATTAAGGAATCCTCGGCCACGACCACGTCGGGGCTATCGAAGATGGGCTTGGTCTCGTCACCCTTGCGCAGATACTGGTAGTAATAAACGTTGGGGGTGCCGGGATGGATCTCGATGGCGTCGGGAGCCTTGGCCGCCGGGACGCTTAGGTAAGCCGGGAGGACCTCGAGATCGACCTTAACCGCCTCGGCCGCCGCCTTGGCCTCGGCCTCGGTGGAGGCGCAGACCACGGCGATGGCGTCACCGTACTGGAAGACCTTGGAGTCGCACAGGATGGGCCTTTCTTTGCCGTCGCCTTTGTTGGTGGGGAAGGCCAAGCCGTTTATGCGGTTGTTACCCTTGATATCCTTGTGGGTCACGACTTTGAAGACGCCGGGCATGGCCTCGGCGGCCGAGGTGTCGATGCCCTTGATATTGGCGTGAGAGACCTTGGCTTGGACCAGGGCCAGATAAAGCTTATCCGGCGGGAGCTCCAAAGCGATGTCCCCACCGTACTTGATTGTTCCGGTGACCTTGGCCACCGAGGTGGGCCGGGGATAACGCGAATCGATGCCCCAAATGTGCCCATCGGCCGGGAGCTTGTAGTCAAGATCCTCGGGCTTGATTTCCCCGCGCAAGGCTTTGGCCGCGTCCATGACCGCGTCGACCAAGGGGATGTAACCGGTGCAGCGGCAGGCGTTACGGTGGGATTGGAACCAGTCCCGAACCTGTTCCCGGGTCGGGCTTTTGTTTTCATCCAAAAGGGCCTTGGCCGAAACGATAAAGCCCGGGGTGCAATAACCGCACTGGGCCCCGCCGTGTTTGATCCAGGCTCTCTGGATGGGATGGAGGTCCAAGGGAGTTCCGATGCCTTCGATGGTCTGGATCTGGGCGCCTTCCTCGACTCTTTTCATCTTGATAACGCAGCT
The DNA here is from genome assembly GCA_031277995.1 of Deltaproteobacteria bacterium. Taxonomy (GTDB): domain Bacteria; phylum Desulfobacterota; class Desulfarculia; order Adiutricales; family Adiutricaceae; genus JAIRNQ01. Next base: position 2,215 of record JAITLH010000088.1, on the reverse strand, counting down.
CCGGACCAATTTTCCATCTAAGATAACGTTGCAAGCCCCGCACATTCCTTCGCCGCAGCCCACTTTGGTGCCCAACAGGTGCAATTGCTCCCGTAAGACCTTAGCCAACGTGGCTTCCTGATCGACGAAAATGTTGCGCGGAACGCCATTAACCACGATTTGTTTTTGTATCATGACAGCATCCACGATATAACTTGGCCTCGCGGCCAAGGGAGAATGACGGTTCCGAAAAAAGCCGCGAACGGCCCGGAACCCTCGTTTGAAACCTCGATAAGGCCGCCAAGGCCAGCCCCATCATATTTATTTTCCGGATTTTTTGGACGAATGAACTTCGCCCCAGGTTTATAAGAACTAAGCTTAACCGACGGTTAAGCGTTTAAACCATTACCTCCAAACCAAAAAAGTCAAAACCCAGTCAAGCTAACTTAAGTTAAATTAGACCAATTAGACCAATTAGACCAATTGAACTAGCCCAGCTAAACTAGCCCAGTTAAACTAGCCTTAGTTAACTAGCTTAGTTAAACCAATCTAAGTTAAACTACGTAAACATACTAAAAGTTACGATGTCGTCCCTCCCAAAGGTCAACCAAAGCGCCAATAACTTTATCGCTTTAGCCCCAAAGGCCCCTAGAAACGATTTCGCCGGATCGTTTCAAAAAAGCCCTTCCAAGCGCCCCCAATCGGCCAGGGTCAGGGATTAACCTCGGCCGATTTAAGCCCAAAAGCCATCCGAAACGATTTCGCCGGATCGTTTCGCTTAAGCCCATGGGCGAAATGGGCGCGCCAAAGCGGCCAAAGCCAAAAAACCAAAGGGCCAAGGCCAACCAAAGGGGCCAACGAAAAGGACCAGCCGCGGGGCCAGGGCCAACCAAAGCGCCAGCCTAAGGTCAACCAATGGGGCCAACCAAAAGGACCAAACAAACTGGATCCTTAAGGGGGGCCCAAAGGCGCCCCGGGGCAATAAAGACTCGCTTTTTCGCTGGGTTAATATCGCTTAGCCGTTTCGGCCAAGGGGGATAAAGGGACCGGTCTGAAAAAAGTAACCAAAGTAACCAAATCGCTAAGCCTAATCGGCCAGGCGAACGGCCAAGCGGGTCTGGGCGCCAAGCCGACCGCGCGACTTCTTGTCAAGAATTTTGAAAAAATGTCCATCGTCAAAAAAAGCCGTTAAACCAAAAAGCTCCTTATTGGTGATGAAGACAAATCAAATTCATTCGGTCAGGCGGGATTTTAATATCAATATATCAGAAAACAATGTGTCAATCAATCCTTAATTTTGACATATTTAGGAATAAATTTGTTGACAGAACGCTACATAAAGTGATGTGACAGGATTTGAAAAGTCATCTTCGTCACGTTTCATCACGTTTAGTTGTCGTTCGTATTTTTTCGACTCGAACGGTTTTGGGCCTCAAAGCCCAAAAAAAACCCGCGGTCAATTTTTCTAATTTCCCTGGCCCGAACTTATAAAAATATGTAAATTAAGCTAGTTATGGTTCCGGAACCTAGCGGGTTACGTAGCGATCAGGGAATGGCCTAATATTTGGCTGTTTTTTTGGGGCAAAAACCCAACCAAGGCGAAATTTCGGGCCTAAGGCTTTATTTAAATTGTAAAAAGTTCTGATTGTCGTATCCTAGCACCGGGTATTGGGCTTGTCAAGAAATTTTTGTAATATTTGGCTATTTTTTTTCCCGCCGACGCGTTATGATGGCCGGGGGACCAAAACCTATCTCCCGAGCCTGGAAGGTCCTACCCAAGCCCCTTTTTGCCCCCCGCTAGCCCCAAAAGCCCAAATCGGGCCCGGGAAAAAACGGGACCCCCAAACCGCGCCGCGTCTAATCTTTGGGGATTTCGGGCGCTTTTAAACGAAACAAAACGAAAATTTTGGCCCGGGGCCAATTTTTTGTGGCCCGGCTAGGGCGGGGCCTGGGTAAGGCGATGGCAAGGGTAGGGTTGGGCCAGGGTAGGGCGATGGCCAGGGTAGGGTTGGGCCAGACGGCTTTTTGGGTGGGCCTTTTCGATCCCTGGCCCTTGGCCTTTGGCCCTTGGCCAACCGGCGCCATTGTCAAGATTGTTTGACATTCTTAAGCTTTTTGGGTAGATTTGGGGCGCCCAAAGCGGCCGTTGAGGTCGGTTAACTTTTAGGGTATAATGAACATATCAAAAAATAAAACGCCAATAGTTATGAAAATATTGTCTCTTTAGAAATTTTTT
>JAITLH010000042.1 GCA_031277995.1 Deltaproteobacteria bacterium | reverse complement strand
ATGTCCAGTTGGTTGGCTAAGTTTTCGATGATGGTTAGGTCCATGGCGTGACCTTTTCCTTTCGGCCCCATTCGGCCCAATATTTCATTGGCCATTTAAGGCCCAATCGCTTTTCGCTTCTGGCTTTCCGCTCTTCTTTCCCCGCTTTTTCCGCTTCTTCCCGCCTTACTTTCGCTTCAAAACGGCCCCGTCCGAAACCGCCCCTTGGCCTTTTCAGCAAACGGCCATTTTGGCCCCTCTGAGCCCCGCCCCGGGGCTCCCAGGGTAAATAGTGCCTTTTGGCTCCCCCAAGGCCACCACGGGCCTATTAGACCCGTTCGCGGGGCTGTTTTCGAGGGGGCAGATCCCTAAAAATTAAGTCTAAGAATCTGGGTCCCAAATCCCGGCCCCGCCCAAAAGTCCGTCCAGGGCCTTTTACGATGCCCCGGCCGGCGGTTCGTCGTTAGCCTCGGCAGCGATGCCCGCATTCGGGCTAATCTTTGGCCGCGCTATCCTGGGCAGCGCTGGCCTCGATAGCGATGGTCTCGGCTTCCAGGGCCGTGGCTTCCGTACCCTCGGCCGGGCTGGCCTCGGTTAAGTTACCTTCGGCTGGGCTAATCTCGGCCGCGTTGGTTTTTGTCTCCGGTTCCCCGGCCGTTAGGGCCTGGCCCCCCAGTTTGGGGGCGGCCTTGGGCATCTGGCTGGGGGCCAGGCGTTGGCGCCAATGGGGGCCCATGACCTCGGGGTGTTCAGAGAGGGCGTCAGCCAAACCCTCCTGGGCGGCCACTTGGTTGACGATGGTTTGGGAGAGGCCCAAACCCCCGGCCTTGGTTAAGGCGGCCGTGAAGGGTTTTTCGGCGATTTCGCTATAGGTGTCGCCGCCGGGGGTTTTGACGAAGGGCGATTGGCGCATGCTCTTAATCATTTCCGCGATTAAAAAGCCCTCGTATTCCTCGGCCGACTCCTTGATTTGTTTTAGCTTACTGATCTTTTGCTCGTCGCTTAGTCCCTTGACCTTCCCGGAGGCGTCGGCGAGCTTGCCGTTGTCAAGGGGCCGATACCTTCGGCCATAAGCCCCCGCGGGCAGTTCGTCGATTATTTTGGCGATACTCCCGCTCGAGGGGTCCCTTAAGTTAAGACCTTGGGGAGAAAGGTTTTCGTCCCCGGCGGCCGCGTCCATCGCGGCCGTGCCCTCGGAAGGGAGGGCGGCCGATTGGCCGCCTTGGGCGCTGATGTTTACGCCTTTTTTGAAATCCTCGACCGTGAAGACCATGGTTTGCCGTGGGGCGGAGGCGGTCGGGGTTACCCGGGTGGATTGGCCGCTGGTCGTTTGGCCGCTGGTCGTTTGGCCGTTGGTCGTTTGGCTATTGGCCGCTTGGTAATTGGCGGATTGGTTTTTGGCCAATTGGTTTAGGGTCCTTTGGTTTTGGGCCTTTTGGCTCTCAAAAAGTTCCTTGGGGACCGAGTAACCGGGTATTTCGTATACGGAGGCGGGCATGATGGGCTTAGATAATTTCCAGCTCGCCGTGGAGGGCGCCGGCGGCTTGGATTAGCTGAAAGATGGTAATGAGGTCGCGGGGGGTGACCCCGATGGCGTTTAGGGCCTTAACGACGTCGTTGATGTTGGTGGAACGCTCGATTAAAAGTAGGTTGTCGGCCCCCTCTTCGACGTTTACGTCCGTTTCCGGGGTCACCACCGTCTCCCCGGGGGAGAAGGGGTCGGGTTGGCTGACGTTTTGGCCTTCCCGGATTTGTATGGATAGGTTTCCGTGCGCCACGGCCACGGTCGAAAGTTTGACGTTTTCGCCCACCACGACCGAGCCGGTCCGCTCGTTTATGATGACTTTTCCGATGGCGTCCGGTTCCACGGCCACGTTTTCCAGTTCGGCCACCATCACGGCCAAGTTTTCCCGATAGTTCATCGGGACGCTTAATTCCACCGTGGCCGCGTCCATGGGCCGGGCCCCGGCCCCGGGCAGGACTTCGTTTATGGATTCGGCCACCCTGGAGGCGGTGGTAAAGTCGGGCGAGTGAAGCTTAACCGTCATGGTTTCTTTGCCTTGCCACCTTATGGGCACTTCCCTTTCCACCGTCCCGCCCTGGACGATCCTACCCACGGTGGGGTGGTTTCTCTGGACCGTGGCCGCCTGGCCGGCGATGGCAAAACCACCGACCGATAAAGGTCCCTGGGCGATGGAGTAGATCTGATCGTCTAGGCCCCGTAAGGCGGTAAGTAATAACGTTCCGCCCTGCAAACTGGTCGCGTCCCCCAAGCTTGAGACCAAGACGTCAATCCGGGTCCCGGGTTTTACGAAGGCCGGCAGATCGGCCGTGACCATGACGGCGGCGACGTTTTTGACCTTAAGGGCCGTGGGGGCCACCGTTACGTCCATGCGCTTTAAGAGGTTAGACAAACTCTGTCGGGTAAAACCCGTCTGGTCCTTGTCCCCGGTGCCGTTTAACCCCACCACCAGCCCGTAACCGGTAATCTGGTTAACCCTGACCCCCTCGAAAGTGGCCAGTTCCTTAAGCCTAATGGCCTGGGCGGGCGGGGCCATGAGGCCTACCATGGCCGCGGCCAAAAGCCCCAAAACGGCCAGCCTCAACATGGGGCTATATAAACCTTCAAAACTCATTCGTCCGGACCCCGCTTGGTTAAAGAAAAATTAAACGACTAAAAAAATAAAGCCAGGAAAACAAAAGGCCCAAAATAACCGCCTGATCGCGACCATGGCCGCTACCCTGGCCCTGGCCTGGCCGCGGCCTCGGCCGCGCGGCCAAGCCGGGTTCTGGCCTTGGCTTAGTTTACGGCCTGGTCGCCATTTAGGGCGTCAAAGCCCTCCAAGGTTGGGCACTTGGCCTGCCGCTCGGAGGAGATTTCCCCAAATTCGGAGGGCTCGACCTGGCTTTGGTCCCGGGTCGGCAAGGTGACGAACTGGAGGAGGATTAGGGTCAAGATCATCAATAAGATTAACTTAAACCCGGGTTTCACGACGACCGTGGGCTTTTGGCTTACGGCCTTTGGTTGTTTTGATTTCATTTCAATTTCCTCTTTGAAATATATTTGGCTTCAGATTTAAAGCTTATTTAAGGGCTTTTCCAAGACCTCCACTAAAATGGGCCAGATTGGAAAGGCCAGATTAAAAAGGCCAGATTGGAAAGGTTAGACCGGAAAAGACAGACCCGAAAAACCAGATTCGCTGGGCCATTTAGAAAACGGCCGAGGGGGAGGTTTTAGAAGGGCCAGATCTTGTCCAGGGCCCGGGTTAGCCAGCCTTCGCGCTGTTTGCTGCTGATGTCGCCCTTGCCGGTATATTCGATTCTGGCGTCGGCCAGGTAGGTGGACAAAATGGAATTGTCGGTGGCGACGTCGGCGGGTCTCACCACGCCTTGGACGGTTATGTATTGTTTTTCGTTATTGACCAATATTTCCTGGGAGCCCCTTACGACCAAATTGTCATTGGGGAGGACCTGGATAATGCGGGCTGAGATCTTGGCCGTGATGTTTTCGTTTCTGGCCGTGGAGCCGGTGGCCGAAAACTGGCTGGTGGAACTGCCCCCGATGCCCTTGGTAACGTCAAGGCCCAAGGGTTTGGGTAGCCTGGTTTCCATGCCAAAAAGGTTATCCACCGAGGCGTCCAAGGAACTCGAGCGACCCGTGCTGGTATTGGCCTGTTTGGTGGCCCGGCTGGTCTCGACGATATTTATGGTTATGATGTCGCCAACCCTTCTGGCCTTGACGTCGGCGAAAAAGTCCGGCCGGGAATCCTCGCTAAAAAGCGAGCCCTCGGTCTTTATGGCCGGGTTGGGGTAGGTTTGGACCGGGGGATTTAAAAGGGCCGCTTCTTGGTTATTTAAGCTGGAGGGCTCGTTTAGCTTGGGCCCGCAAGCGGCCAAGAAAACCATCGAGGCGGCGATTGCCGCCATTAAGACGGCGCCTTTCAAAAGGGAAAAATTCTCACTATGGCTTTTCATCGTCTTTCTCCTCATTTAGGGACCGGCCACCAGACTTTTTTTGGCCCCGCTTAGCCATTTGGGACCCTCGGGCTCGGTCGTCCGCCCATAACCATGCAATCCCCATGCCAATCTTTAGCATCCCGTTGGGCTTAAGTTCCCTAGCCACTTGAGGTTTTGCCCTTTCTTCCACCCCTCGCCCCCGGGAAAATTTTTCCCATTAGTCCGCCCTGGGAAAATCTCCCCGGCGCCATTCCGGCACCCGCCCGGCACCCGCCCGGCTCTCCCAAAACTCCCTGGCCTGGCCGCCCTTGGCCAAATCCCCGACCCCAAGATCGCCCCATTATCCCCCCAAGCGTCCCCTAAGGACCCCCTTGGCACGGGGGTTGCGATAGGGCTTTCAGGAATTTTCCTTTTGGCGGCCAAAAGTGCCTAACCAAGCCGATCCCTTTGGCCCGGTAACGACCGGGCCCAAGGCCAGCCAAAAGGGCCCAGCCAAAAGCCCATTTTCGAGGAAGACCATGAGTTCCATACTTACCGTAAGCTCAGTTAGGATTGAACAGACCGAGGTGGCCATCCCGACCGAGAACTTTGAAGTTGGCTACGACCAAGAGTTTGAGTCCCTGTTGGAACGTTCCGAGCGCAACCGCGAGGCCATCAAAGAGGAACTGGCCAGAAACAGGACCGAACTTCAGGAGGCCCGCAAGCAACTGGAAGAGGGACTAAGGAGTAAGCGCGAGGACCTCGAGGCCGAGTTAAAGAAAGCCAGCCAGAGATACCAGGAACTAAAAAAAGAAGAAGAAGAGAAAGAAGAAAAGGAAAAGGAAGAAGCCCAAGCCGAAAGTTTTGGCGCCGAAAGGGTCCACAAAAAAACGGCCCTGGCCTCCCTGGTCGTGGCCGGAAGCGGCCTTCCGGCTGGGTTTAGGGGGCAGATCGGGACCAGCTTAATGGCCAGCGGGAAGGGCGAAAACGCCTTAAACGGTTATCTGCTCCAAGGCGGGGGGCTCCCCACGACCTTTTTGAAAAATACCTTGGAGCGCCTAGGCGCCCTGGGCCAGGGCTGGAACCTGGACAAAGAAGCCTTAAGCGATCTGGAAAACCTATTTATCGAAAGCGGGGTGGGGGCCGAGGACGCCTCAAACCTCATCGCCGCCCTGGCCCAAGAAGAACTGACCTTGGATAACGTCCTAAGGACGGTCAACAAAGCCGATCTTTTGGCCACCCAAAACCAAGGCCTCGATGGGGGAAGCTTACTTACGGCCACCCCGGACGGCCTAAACGGCCTGGGCCAGTACCTAGCCAGCCTGGGCCTATCCACGGAGGTGGTTAAGGCCGTAACTTCGATCGCCCCCGGCCAAACCATATCGTCCTATGATTTAAGAAACATCCTAGCCAACGGCTCAGACGAGATCCTGGCCCCCCTCCTAACCGAGGGCGATCTAAACTCCCTCGTCCAAGCCCTAACGGCCCTGGGCGCCGACCAAAAGACCTTTAGCCAGCTTAACCTATTATTGGAAGCCAACCAAGGCCAGGCCAACCTAAACGATCTCTTGGGGCTTTTGGCCTTCGCCGAAACCCCCGGGCCGGTCACCCCCGATCCGGCCAAGGTGGCCCAAGAGATACAAAACCTACTCGCCCAAACGGCCCAAAACGGCGAACTGGTAAAAGAACCCCTCTTTAACGAGATAGTTTTAAAAATGGCCCTTTTGGGCGATCGCACCCTTAGCCAAGATTTCGCCGAGCTTTCCCCGGCCCTCCAGGCCCTAAGGGGCGGCGTGGCCGTTTGGCGGGAAACCACCAACGAAAACTTTGACCGCGGCGGGGGCGATCAAAGGCAAAGCCGAGAAAGAGAGGAACGCCTCATGGCCCAAAGCGGACTAAAAAGCCAAACCCTTTCCTGGGGTCTAGACAAAGCCCTTTTCGGATCCACCCTGTCCCAAGAGCAATCCGGTTACGCCGGCGAAACTTTGGCCAAACAAATTAGCCAAAAGCTCATCTACTCGGCGCGACGCGGCGTCCATCGCCTCAGGATGAACCTCGATCCCGAATCCCTTGGCCACCTAGACGTCGAACTTAAGGTCAAAGGCGACAAGCTAACCGCCAACATCAAGGCCGAATCCCTGGCCGCTTACGAGGCCCTGGAAAAAGAAATGTCCAGCCTCAAACAAACCCTGGCCCAAGCCGGCCTCGAGCTGGAAATGACCCTTTCCTACGACGGCGACGAGGCCAACCCCTGGTCCATGGCCCGCTCCGGTTACGATAACGCCAACCCCAACCCTGGCCAAGGCCAAGCCGCCGAAGGCGACGAGGCCGCCTTGGCCGCCCAGGCCGAAACGGCCCAGTCCCCTTACGAAAAAGCCCAACTCTTAGACGCCGTCGTTTAACGCCGCCCGCGCCCATGAGCCCCAATAAAGCCCGTCTCACCAGGTAGATTTGGTTTAGGAGATTAAAACATGCAAATTTACAGCGCCGACAATCCACCCCCGGCCAGGACCACGGTCCTGGAAGCTTGGACGGACGAAACCGTTCCCGTTACCGACGGAAGCGAAAGGCAACTGGGCAAGGACGCCTTTTTGACCCTTTTACTGACCCAGCTTCAGAATCAGGATCCCTTTAACCCCATGGAAGATACCGAGATGACCGCCCAGCTGGCCCAATACTCCCAGCTTGAGCAGTTAACTAACCTAAATACCAACGTCACTTCCATGGCCAGTTACATCCAGGCCCAAAACCAGTTCCAGACCCTGACCCTAATCGGCAAAGACGTCGAGGCCCAGTCAAATCTCCTATCGGTCTCAAACGGCACGGTCGAAACCACGGCCAGCCTGGAAGTGGGCGAAAACTGCAACATCCAGCTCTACATAATCAATTCCAGCGGCAACCAAATCCGCATGTACGATTGGGGCATGACCGAGGCCGGGACTTACTCGTTTACCTGGGACGGCCGCGACACCAGCGGGGCCAAGGTGCCCGACGGCACCTACGAGTTCCAAATAACCGCCACCAACGCCGCGGGTGAAACCATGACCGACGGCATTGTCCCGGTTATCCACGGCCGGGTCTCGAGCGTCTCCTTTGACGAAACCGGCCAGCCCATCATCCACCTCGGAAACGTTCAAGTGAGCCTTAGCCAGGTCATGGAGATCCTCCAAAGCTCCGACGCCTCAACCGACATCGCTGATTCCAATAACAACGCGGCCACCACCGCTTCCAACTCCTCCGATTCCGGCGCGACCCAGGTCGCCTCCACCGAAACCGACTCCGCGGTGACCCAGGTCGCTTCCAACGACACCGATTCCTCCGATTCTTCCGATTCGGGCGACTCGGGCTACTCCAATGATTCCGATTCCGGCGATTCCGCCTCCGACTCGGGCGATTCCTCCTCCAACGATTCCGACTCCGCCGATAGCGGCGAGGCCGCGGCCTAACCCAAACAAAGACTTTGGCTGGCCAGGCTCACGATGGCCAGCCAAATAAAATAAACCGTCGAGGTATTACAATGAGTATTTCCGCCGCCATGTACGCTGCCGTCACTGGCCTATCGGCCCTGTCCACTGGCATGCAGGTCATAAGTAACAACATCGCCAACGTGAATACCGTGGGCTTTAAGGCCGCCAGGACCAACTTCGAAGACCTCATCAGCCAAGACTACTGGTCCAACGGTAAGATCAACCAAATCGGCCGAGGGGTAAAGGTCTCCACGGTCCAGCAGATGTTTACCCAGGGTTCCTTCATGAACTCGGCCCAAGATACCGACATGGCCATAACCGGCGAGGGCTTTTTCCAAGTCCGAGACCGCGTCACCAACGAACTCATGTACACCAGGGCCGGAAACTTTACCTTTGACGCCGACGGTTACCTGGAAACCCCGGCCGGTTACATCCTTCAGGGCTGGCAGCTCTCGGTCGCCAAACCCGGCGAGGACCCCGTCAGGCTGGGGGCCCCAACCGACATCAAGGTCATAGCCATTAACGCCCCGCCGGTCGAGACCAGCCAAATCAAGGTCGTGGTCAACCTAAACTCCGAAGACGAACCCGCCTACCTCTACTCCGCCTCGGCCTGGGCCACCGCATACGCCCATCAAATAGCCGATGGTCCGGCGCAGATAGCCAAGCAAGATGCCATTGACGCGGTTTACAACGTCACGATTCACGGAAGCGCATATCCAAATACTTCCACGGCTTTTAATAACGCTTACCGCACCTTCATGCTTCAGCAGGGCTTTGTTGAAAACCCCCTTGGAGTTTTTCAAAAACAGGTAACCGAATCTCCAACGGCGGACGAGATTAACGACGCGACTAGCTCGGCTTACGCCTCGGCGATGCAATTAATGGGCATCGTGGGTACAACATACCCGATAGCTTCGAATTCACCTGAATACACCAAAGCTTTTAACGACGCCTATGTCGCGAAAATGAACGGCATGGGCTATCAACTTAGCGCCGGAACCACCCCCGTATTTAAACGCGTGGATGCGGCCAACCAGGCCTATTACGATATGGCCCATATTAACGCCAGTGCCGCGGCTGCCTCTGACCCCGATTACTTCACTGGCTATACTTACGGTACTTACCCAGATCTTGACGCTATTTATATAAACGCGTATAAAGCTTATATGGATAGCTATGGTTTTACCGAATCCACTCCTGGGTTACCAACCTATGGCAATGACCCCACTCCTTCAGAAATAACCGCAGCTGAAACTGCATCCGCTGATACAACGTATACAACCCCTTACCAAAAACACAAAGCTTATAATGAAACTCTAATTACTCTTGGTTATACTGTATATCCACCCTTCGTTGACGATGGTGTAACAATATTAGACCGAACTTACTTTAAACCTGTCACAGCGGCCCAACTCGCTTCTTCACAGGCAGGCGCTCACAATGAGGGTTCTGCGTATGCTCACGCGATTACCAATTGTCCTACGGATTATACCTATCCCTCTGGGGAAGCGGCCTATGATAACGCTTACGTAGCCGGCTATACGTCTTACATGGCCAGTCAAGGGTTTACCGGTACGCAACCGGCTATACCTAATTATTATAAGGTTTCTAAGGCCGGTACCGATGAGGAGGATTTGGCTTTAGGGGAAGCTCAGACCGCCGCTTTACTTAACTTGCAGCCCATATCCAACTATCCATCCACGTCAAATAACCCGTTATACAAAATCCTCTTTGACGATAAATACAAAGAATACATGACTAATCTCGGCTATAGCACGACCGTCAACTCAGTGCCTCCGTATTTCCAGAAAACCTACATGAGATCGCCGGATACTGGAGAGGATAATGCGGCCAAGGCGGCCGCCATTGTCATGGCCGAGCAAGAAGCGGAGGTCGCCGGCCAATTGGCCTATACCAAGACCTATGATCCCATTTACCAGGCGACTTTAGCCACCATAACCCAGAAGTACGCTGAATGGCAGCTGGAAGGTAACGGCTACGCCGGGGCTTGGGATGGCACGGATCTTACCTCGCCCATTGACCCAGAAAATTATACCCACTCCAACCCTTGGGTCATCTATGATTCCCTTGGCGCCGCCCATACCTTGACGGTTTATTACCAGCCCAATCCCTATGAGGAGAACGTTTGGGATTACATCATCACCTGCGATCCCAGCGAGGACGCCAGGAAAGATCCCACCACCGGTTACGTTTACATGAACGGGGCTTCTTTTACGGGTCTTATTCAGAAAGGGAAGATTACCTTCTCCGCCGAGGGCCCGGATCGCCACGGCGGGGTTAT
>JAITLH010000033.1 GCA_031277995.1 Deltaproteobacteria bacterium | reverse complement strand
GCGTGGGTCACGTCAAGGTCTGGTGGCCAAGCCCAGAGGGCTCCTTGGCCGGAAACCTCATTGACGACAAGGGGGCGCCCTTAATCTCCAAAATAGAAGCCAAGGCCGTTCCCGGTCCCATCTTGGTTAACGCCAGGGTTGAAGGCGAGCCCGACGAGCTGGAAAAACTGGTTAGGGACGTACTCATTGAGGTGGGCGCGGCCAATAACCTTAAAGTCGAGGTCAAGGAGGTTTACTGCCTAAAACCCGGCCGGCCCAACCCCACCCATCGTTACTCTCAGGTCGTCTAGGGGCGTTTTTTAACCCAAAAAATTAAGGTTTTTAGCGGGGGTCCCGGGGCCCCCGTGTTTTTTTTGGGGCGGGGGCGGGCAGGCTAAAGCCTACGCGCCCTTTGGCCGGGGTTTTGGTTTTTGGGGCGGGGGCGGGGAAATTTTGACCTGTTTTGGAACGAAAATTCCCGTTTTGTTGGGGAAAATTGGGGGGCGCCGCGGCCGGCGTGAAAATTTTTTTTGACGGGGAAGATTGATTTTTTAAAAGTCAATCTTCTTTCCGTCTTTACATACTATGAGGAAAAAGTGTATTGAAAGTTGGTTGCGCTTTTGAGGGAAAAAATCTAATTGGGAAAAAATATTTGCGATCCCGGGGAATTTTTCTGATATACTTTTCTTTGGGTAAACCGGACGAGTCGTCTTCGTCCGTCAATGGTTCTTTTGGATCAATGTGGGTTTAGTTTGGGGGGTTTAGTTAGGCCCCCCAAGTTGACCGATCCCAGGGGTAAAAGTAGTTTTTTAACGTACTTTTACTTAAAAGTTATGATTGGGAGGTTGAAAGTTCTCTATGTTTAGTATTTTGATGCTAGTAAATTGATAAAGCGGTAGTGGTTACACCACGCAAGTTATTCTTTTATGACAAAATTAATGTAACTTTTGTTACGTTTATTTGTAACAAATTCTTATTAGCTAGCAAAGAGGTTTTACCATGTTAAAACATTTAATCGTCGGGTTGGTTTGGCTTAGCCTTATTTCCCTTGGCTTCGCCGCCTCGCCAGCCTTGGCCCAGGACGCCCTTAGCGCCCCAATTACCCAAGCGGACATTGACGGATTCTTAAATATCTACGGGCATGACAACCCCCCGGCCGCCGTGGAGTCGGCCCAAAACGTAAACGTCGATCGCCTAAACGTGGTGACGAGGCGGCTATCCACCGTTTACGTTTTGCGGGGTCAGCATACCGAGGAACAGTCGCTTTTGGAAAAGCTCGCTTCCATAAAAGTCCCCCACTCGGTCAGTTCCGACGAGTACAACCTTTACCGGGCCAACGACGATAAGTTAAAGCCCGTTTTCGCCAAGTTTCTGGGCGCCTATACCTTGAGACTTCCAAACTCCCTGGCCGAACGCGACACCGTCGAGGCCAGTAACGTCGTAAACGGCGCCGCTCCAGAAAACTTCGACTTTGACCAGAACGAAGGTTATGGCCCCCCGGACATCTCCGGGACGGAGAATACCGAGCCGACCATCAATACCGAGCAACTCCCCGAGGGCGAGGTGACCTTTGGCGTACCGGCCACCGAGTCGTAAACCCAAAAGTTGCCCTCGGGCGGTCAAATTTTTAGGCCTGGCCAAACCGGCCTAAAAAATCTCCCCCCAAAACTTAATCGGCCGTCAGTGCCCCAAACCGGGCTCCCGACGGCCGATTTTTCGTTTATGGCTACCACACCCCCTAGCAGCCGGCCCAGCCCCCCCCAGGGCCGCGGCGGCTCGCCTGGAGGCCTTTTAGGCGGTCCTGGGGGCCGTTTTTAGGGCTTCCTTGAGATAGTCGGTAATCGCCTCGGTGGTGGTCAAGCTTAAAACGTCCCGGGTCAAGGCCTTGGCCCGTTCCATATCCCAGCGGGCGATCTCCCTTCTGACCCTTAATACCGAGCTGGGGGAGACGCTAAACTCGTCCAAGCCCAAAGCCAGCAAAATGGGGATCATTTGGGGATTGGCCCCGGATTCGCCGCACAAACCCACGAGTTTTTTGGCCTTTTTCCCGGCCTCGATGACTTTTTTCAGGCCCTTTAAAACGGCCGGGTGGAAGGGCGAACAGAGTTTGGCCAACTTGGCGTTCCCGCGGTCCGCGGCCAAGGTGTATTGGGCCAGATCGTTAGTCCCGATGCTGAAAAAGTCGGTCACCTGGGTCAATTCCTCGGCCATGAAAACCGCCGCCGGGGTTTCGACCATGATCCCCAGCTTCACCCCCTCGTCGTAGGCCTGGCCCTTGGCCTTTAGTTCGTCCTTGCAAGTTTCGAGAATCTTTCTGGCCGCGCTTACCTCATCGACCGAGGTTACGAAGGGGAGCATGATCGATAAATTCTTGTCCTTGGCCCCGGCCCGTAAAATGGCCCTAAGCTGGGTCATGAAGACCTCGGGCTCGTTTAGGCAATAACGGATGGCCCGGTAACCCAGGAAGGGATTGTCTTCCTTGGGTAGTTTTAGGGCCGGGACGTTTTTGTCCCCGCCCACGTCCAAGGTCCTGACGACGACCTCGTTTGGGGCAAAGATCCCGGCCACTTCCGAATAGATGCGAAATTGCTCCTCTTCGCTGGGTAAGGTGGCCCTGTCCAAAAACAAAAATTCGGTCCTAAAAAGCCCCACCCCCTCGGCCCCGTTGGCCTTGGCGACCTTGGCCTCGTTTATGCCGCCGATATTGGCGAACAGCAAATGGGCCTGCCCGTCGGCGTCCAGGGTTTTTAGGTTAATGAACTTATTTAGGCTCTTTTGATCCTCCAGGTAACTTTGGCGTTTGGCCATGTAGGTGGCCAGCGTCTCTTCGTCGGGCGCGGTGACCACCTCACCGTCGTTTCCGTCGACGATGACCCGGTCCCCGTTTTTTACCGAGTCAAAAACGCCCTTAAGGCCGGTTACCAGCGGGATCCCAAAAGCCCTGGCCATGATGGCCCCGTGGCTGGTAAATCCCCCGGACTCGGGTACCAAGGCCGCGATGTTGGCTAGGTTTAGGACGGCTATGGTCGAAGCGGGTATGTCCTTTCCGACCAAGACCGTTTGGGGTGGTAACGACTCGGGATCGAGCGTTTCGACCTTAAGCAGTAAGGTCAAAAGCCTGGTCCGGGCGTCCATGATGTCGGTAATTCTCTCCATGATCCGCTCGTCGCCCGTCGAGCGGTAAATCTCGGCGCAGGCCTCGGCCGCGTCGTTGACCGCCGCCTCGGCCACCTTGCCGCCGTCGATTAGATCGTTTATCTGTTGCAGGAAAAAGGGATCCCTAACCAGGCTGATTTGCCTTTTTAAAATGTCGCTATGTCCCTTGCCGTGTTTTTCCAGCGCCTGATTGGCCAATTTCGTCACGTCTTCTTTGAAGGTGGCGATGGCCTCGTTTAGCCTATTTTTTTCGCCCTCGATCCCTAAATACTCCGCGTCCTTCCAATCAAGATTGGGCTCCTCAAAAAGGGCCGCGAATCCAATGCCCACGCCCGGGGATCCGGCCACGCCTTTAAACCGCATACTCACCTCTCCAAATCCCTTGGCCAACGGCCAAGCCAAAATATCCAGCCCCTAGCCAAAGGCCTCCAAACGCGTTTGGAGGCGCCCGCTGGGGCCAAACCAAAACCGTTCCCGTAACCAATCGTTAAAAGCTAAAACCGGGACGAAAAAAAATTTACCCTCCGCCGTTACTCGCGAAAAAAAACGGCCCAAAACCCCCGACGGGCGCCTTTTTTCCATCGCCCCCCGGGGGGCCGAAAAAAAACGCCCGGCGTTGGCCAAGCCAAAATGAGCCTTAGGATTCCTGCGACTCGATGAGGTTTTTCAATAAGGCCATGGCCTTTTCCTCCTCCGGACCGTCGCAGATCAATTCCACTTCGGTGCCGTATTTGAGGTTGGCCGAGGTTATCATCATGATGCTTTTGGCGTCGTAGGATCGCCCGTTTTTCACGATGCTCGCCTTGCAGTCCAAGGGCAAAAGGGCGTCGGCCACTTCCCCGGCCGGGCGGAGATGAACGCCGGTTTCGTTGGCCACGGTGGTAGTGTAAGTAAGCAAAGAAAACCTCCTTATGCGTTAAACCAGGTAAGTTCCAATGAACTTTTGGGTAGACTTTTTTTAGGTCATTTGGGCTTAATTTAGCCCCAAAAGTTGGCCAAAACTGGCCCCAAAACTGGCCCCAAAACTCGCCTTGGGGTTTTTTTGTCCCCGAGGCGAGGGGCCAATCAAAGGGCCAATCGGGCCGCTAGGCGACTTGCGAGGCGGCCTTTTCGGCGGTCAAATTCCGCTTCAAAACGGCCAGAAGAATCATGCCCAAAACCGAGCCGAGGATTAAGGCCACTAAATACATCAAGGGTTTTCCGACCACGGGAAAGACGAAAATCCCTCCGTGGGGGGCCATGAGAGTGCAGCCCGCGGCCATGGAGAGGCCCCCGGCCAGGGCGGAACCGGCGATGCACGAGGGTATGACCCTTAGGGGGTCGGCCGCGGCGTAGGGGATGGCCCCTTCGGTAATGAAACAAAGCCCCATGATGTAGTTGACCGGGCCCGAGCGCCTTTCGACTTCGTTAAATTTGTTTTTAAAAAAAGTCGTGGCCAGGGCGATGGAGATGGGCGGGGTCATGCCGCCTATCATGACCGCGGCCATGATGTCGGTATTGCCGCTGGCGATCGAGGCCGTGCCGAAAACGTAGGCGGCTTTGTTGAAGGGCCCGCCCATGTCGATGCTCATCATTCCGGCCAATATGCAACCCAAAAGGATCTTGGAAGATGAACCCATGGAGTTTAGGCCGGCGGTTAGGGCGGAATTTAAAAGGCCCATGACGGGGTTAATCGAGAGCATGATTACGCCGACCACCAGGGTTCCGAAAAGGGGATAGATAAAAACGGGTTTTATGCCGGAAAGGCTTTTTGGCAGGGGATCGGTTAGTTTTTTGATGGCCAAAACCGAGTAACCGGCGATAAACCCGGCCAACAAGGCGGCCAAGAAACCGCCCGAAACCGGGGCCGAACCGGAGATGAGGCTGGTGAAGGACATTCCTTCCTTGGCCAAGATCCCGCCTACCATGCCCGGGGCCAAGCCGGGCCTATCGGCCAAGCCCATGGCGATAAAGCCGGCCAAAATGGGTAGCATCATGCTAAAAGCCGTGCCGCCTATGGCGTTTAGGATCCTGGGAAACGGTTTGTTGGAGCCAAAGGAAGAGGGGTCAATGGAGTAATCGTCAAACAAAAAGGCCAAGGCGATTAAGATTCCGCCGCCGATGACAAAGGGCAGCATGTGGCTGACCCCGTTCATCAGGGCCTTATACAAGGTCCGTCCCAGGGAATCCTGGGCTTCCCCGGCCTCCCCGGCCCCCGACCCGGCCGCCTTTTGCTCGTTATGGATGGGGACGTTTCCCGTCAGGGCGGTATTTATCAGTTCCTCGGGTTTGTGGATGCCGTCGGCGACCTTGGTAAAAAGGACCTTTTTCCCGTTAAACCTGGCCGTCTCGACTTTCTTGTCGGCCGCGATGATGATGGCCTCGGCCCCCTCAATGTCTTCCTCGGTTAAAAGATGATCGATACCCGAGGCCCCGTTGGTTTCGACCTTAATGGGTACGCCCAATTTGTCCCCGGCGTTTTGGAGGGCGGCCGAGGCCATGTAGGTATGGGCGATCCCCGTGGGGCAAGCCGTCACCGCCAAAATCCTGTAGCCCCCCGAGGCGCTTTCACCGCCTCCCCCGGCGCCCATGGCCTCGGGGCCGCCCGCGGCCGCCTTTTCCAGGGCGACTTTTTTGGCTTCCTCTTCTTTTTGGGCCTTTTTGGCGGCCATTTTTTTAGCCGCTTCTTGCTCTTCTTCTCTGTCCCTAATTTCCTTGGCTTTTTCGGCCTCGGTAATGAGATCGATAAAGGCCTGGGGGCTTTCGGCCGCCCTTAATTTGGCGGCCAACTCGGCGTCCATCAAAAGGCCCATCAGCTGGGCCAGGGCGTCCAAATGGTCATCGGATCCGACGGGGGCGGCGATCATAAACCACAAATCGGCCAAACTCCCGTCCCGGGATTGGCAATCGACCCCGTTTGCGAAGGTGGCCGCGGCCAAGCTGACGTTTTTTACCGCCTCGCTTTTGGCGTGGGGTACGGCCAAGCCCATGCCGACGCTGGTGGTCCCCTTGGCTTCCCTATCCCAAAGGGCTTTTTTGTAAGCCTCGAGATCGCTTATGGCGCCGGACGCGTATTGGACCTGGGCCAAAAGATCGATGGCCTCTTTTTGATCCTTGGGGTCGGCTTTGATTAAAATCTTGCTGGGGGTTAATAAATCCGCTATTTTCATGACTATCCTTTCTTAAGCGTTTAAACGTTATAAGACAATAATTGACGTATATAAAAACAATAAATCACGAGATAACTATCTAAAAGATTATCTTGTGGGATTAATATAGCTACCTAATAATCAATCAAAAAATAAATAAAAATATGAATCGCTATCTTAACGAAAAAATCATAAACCTTCGCCAATCAAGATGACCCATAAATTACCATTTTTTAATTAACTTCTTAGGTCCTTAACGCCTCCCCTCAAATATAAACCGTCCTTCATGACTTGGATAAGGCCAGATAAAAAACCCAACCTTAGCCCTAATCTTAGCCTCAAGCTTAGTCTCAAGCTGGCCACGCCGGAATAATCAAAAGCTCGAAAGGCCCAACGCGATTAAAAAAATACACCTCCAATCAACTCGGACGCTGACGCGAAAAAAAACCAAACCCCAAAGGGGCGTCCCTAAAAAACCTTTGCCGAAAATACCCTTTGGCCCCAAACCATGGCTATAGGGAAGGTCAAGGTTGGCCCCAAACCATGGCTTTAGAGAAGGTCAAGGGGTTTGGAAAGTTCTATCGGCAAAGCCAAACCGTAAGTTTCTTTGTAAAGGGATTCGATGGCCTCCCTTGTGGCCAGACCCGGGGAAAAGGCGGTGGCGCTCCCGGCCGAGGCGCCCAAGGCCAAGGCCTCTTCATGGGGTAGGCCCCACGTCAGGCCGGCCAGAAAACCGGCCAGCAAGGAATCCCCGGCCCCGGCCGAGTTTTTTACCTCGCCTTTGGGCGATTTCACCCGATGGGTTTGGCCGCCGCTTAGGACCAAAAGCGCCCCGGCCCCGGCCATGGACACCAAGACGTCCCTGGCCCCCATTTCTTGGAGCTTTTTGGCGTTTTCGACGATTTGCCCATCCGTCCGGGCGTCCCTTTCGCAGATCTCGTTTAGTTCGTTGACGTTGGGCTTAACCAAGGTCGGATGGTGCCTCAAAACCCTTTTTAAGGCCGGGCCGGAAGTGTCGATTACCACCTTGACCCCGTGTCCGGCCAAGGAGACCAAAAGCCGTTCGTAGATGTCCTGGCCCACGTTGGGGGGAACGTTCCCGGCCATGACCAAGATGTCGCCTTTGTTTAGAAGCGCCACCTTGGCCATCAAGGCTAGGACGGCCTCGCCGCTCACTAGGGGGCCCGAACCGTTAATCTCCGTTTCCTCCTTGGCCTTGACCTTGACGTTTATCCGGGTTAGCCCCTCTTCAAGCTCGATGAAATCGGTCCTAAGGCCAAGGGCCAAAAGGCCTTTTTTTAAAGCCTCGCCGGTAAAACCGGCAATGAAGCCCAGCGTCACGCTGTCAAAACCCAAGTTAAACAAGACCCTGGAGACGTTTATGCCCTTTCCGCCCCAAATAATCGTCTCCCCTAGGCTTCGATTGGTGCTTCCGGGGGTCAAACTCTCCAAGTTAACCAGATAGTCCAAGGCCGGGTTAAGGGTCAAGGTGTATATCATTTCGGCCTCCCGTCAGACGGCGCCCAAAAAACCCGCTCGCGGTTTTTTAAGCCTCCCCAAAAACTCCCCAAGGCCATCCCCTCGAAAACGGCCCCGCGAGCGGGCCAAAGCGACCCGAAAGCGGCCCTTTCGCGCCCCCGGGAGAGGCGCCGGGAAATTTTTGGGGCCACCCCGCCTTTGGGCCAAAAGAGCGTACGTTAGGCGCTAACCTAAGGCGTAACCAGCCCCCGGCGCGGCGAAAAAATCAATCCCCGTCAAAAATAATGGTAATGGCGTGTCTGGTCGCGGTCTAAGAACCGATGTCTAGGCTATTATCCTTCATGGGCCTTTTTTTGTCCAGCGCCTACGCGCATTTCACCAGGGGCTGCCCATAAAGTGGCAAATAATCAACTAAAATTATCGAAGTCGGCGCTTTTAAGTAAAAAATTACCGGGGCTAAGGGGAGGGGGGATTAAACCAAGGCCCTTGGTTTGAATCCTAAGGCCAGGGAGATCTTGGGGGGGAGGGAAGTTTAA
>JAITLH010000448.1 GCA_031277995.1 Deltaproteobacteria bacterium | reverse complement strand
GTTGGGCGGTGGGGGCCCAAAGGGGCATAGGGGTTAAGGCCTTCCAGGGCGTCACCCTGGCGCATTGGGAGTTGGGGGGCCCAAAGGGCCATAGGGGTCAAGGCTTTCAAGGGCGTCACCCGGGCGCTATGGGAGATGGGGGCCCAATGGGCCATAGGAATTAAGGCTTTCAAGGGCGTCACCGGGCGTTGGAAAGGGCCCTTTGGTAGGCGTCGTTGGCAAAGGCCTTGGCTTTTTGGAAGTCTTCGGGGTTGGGGTGTTTGGCGGCCTCGGTTAGGCGGGCCTTACGTTCGTCGGACATTTGGGCGTGGGGGTGATCCGGGGGGAGGACTTTTTTCATCCTCTCGATTAGGGCCGGGTCAACCTTGCCTTGGCAGCGAAAGGAGCCCAGGAGTTGGTTACGGCCCTTGGCGATTAGGGCTTGGGTGGCCTTGACCACGTCGTCGGCGTGATCGGAATCCGGGTAAGCCCCCAGGGTAAAGAAAAAGGCCACGGTTTTGCCGGTTAGGCTTTCGAGGAAGGCCTTGGTTTTTTGGTCAGGCTCGCCGCGGTTAACCCAAAAGCCGACCATGATTAGGCCGTAATCCGAGGGGCTGGGGGCTTGGTCGATGGGGAAAAGTTCCGAACCCGGGATGGCCTCGCTAATGGCCTTCGCGACTTTTTGGGTGTTCCCGGTTAAGCTTGAGTATACGACTAGGGTTTTCATGTCAATCCTCTAATGGTGGGGTTTTCTGGTCGTCCATGTTTTTTTTTGGCGGCCTGGTTTTTTGGAAGCTTGGTCCGCCGGGCTTATGTTTAAGGGGCTTTTTAAACTTAAACGCTCACGGGGCGATTTGGGCCTTAAGGGCCTGGGGCCCAATAAGTTCCAGCTCCCGGTCGGCGCACAGGTTAACCAATTCCAGATCGTGGGTCACCACCAAAACGGCCGGGCCGGCCTGGGCGGCTTTTTTGATCTCGTTGGCCATGAGCGTTAGGTTGTGGCCGTCAAGTCCCGAGGTGGGTTCGTCCAGGGCCAGTAGTTTAGTGGGCCTGGCAAGGCCCACGGCCACGACCAGGCGCTGTTTTTCGCCGCCGGAAAGGGACTGCGGGTGACGGTCGGCCAAAGGGGCTAAGTTAAAGGCCTCCAGGAGTTCCATGGCCCGGGCCTTTATGTCCGGGCTTTGGCGGCCTTCCCCAATGGCCAAGACCACTTCGCTTAGAACCGTGGGCATGTAGAGTTGGTGGTCGGCGTTTTGCAAGACCACTTGGCCCAGTTTCAAGCCGGCGTTTTGCCCATCATAGGTAATGGTCCCCCGGAGGGGTTTTTCCAAACCGCAGAGCAATCTGGCCAAGGTGGTTTTGCCCCGGCCGCTGGGCCCGGTTAGGGCGGTGACCTCGCCCGCGGCCAGAGATAAACTTAGGCCGCCAAAGAGCTCGCGGCCGTCGGGGTAAGCGAAATAAAGGTTTTTGACCGTGACGGCGATCTCTTTTTTGGCCTGGGGGGCCGCGCCCCCGGCCGGGGTTGGAGTTGGGGCCGGGGGTGGGGCCGGGGTTGGGGTTGGGGCCGAGGTTTGGGGTTTAGGGGCGCTTGGAAGTTTAAGGTCCCGGGGGCCGGGGAGCTTGGGGGGCTTGGGGGCCTTGGCGCTTCGAAGGCCCAGTTTTTGGCGAAGGCCGTCGGAGTCTAGGTCGCCAAAGGCGCCCTCAAAGGCCACTTGGCCGTCCTCAAGGACGATTAGTTTTTCGCATAAATCATGGAGCCAGTAGAGGCGGTGATCGGCCACGATTAGGGCCAGGCCTTCTTTTTGGAGGCATTTTAGGACCGACTTAAGATCGCTTAGAAACAAGGGGTCTAGGTTGGCGCTGGGTTCGTCCAATAAAAGTAATTTTGGCCTTAAGGCGGTCAGGGCGGCCAAGACGGCTTTTTGCTTTTGGCCTTCGGAGAGTTTAAAGACCGAGTGGTCCCTTAAATTCAGTAAGCCCATGACCCCCAGGCGATCGTTGGCCATTTCGTCGGCTTGGGCCCCGGTCACGCCCCGGCAGCGTAAGGTCAGCAAAACTTCTTCCCCGACCGTTCCGGCGAAAAACTGGGCCTCGGAATTTTGGAGCATCAATCTGGCGCCTTGGCCCCACTCGGTTACCCTGTCCTGGCCGGCTTGTTTTCCGTCAAGCAGGGCTTGGCCTTCCAATGAGCCCTTTAAAAAATGCGGGTATAACCCGGCCAAAATGGAAAGGAGGGTACTTTTGCCGCTGCCGCTTCGCCCGGTCAACAAAAGCGATTGCCCCGGTCCCAAAGCGAAAGTCACGTTTCTTAAGGCCGGCCGCCCAGCGTGGGCGTGTCGGTAGGAAAGGCCGTTTACGTTAAGCATGCCAATGGCTCCCGATCGCGATTTGGACCAGACCCGCCAAGACCATGGCCAGGGCGGAAAGTAACATGGTCAAGCGGTCGTAACCGCTAAAGGTTTGGGGCTGGCCGCCAAAGTCGGTATTGGGTTCGAGCCCCTTAAGTTCGGCGGCCATGGCCAGTTCGTCGGCCGATCGGATTAGCCTTACTATCAGCGGCTGAAAAAAGACCCGCCACCAAGTGATCGGATGCCTTAGCCAAAAAAGAAAACCCTTGCGCCCCCTAAAACGTATGCCAACGGCTTCCCGGAGCTGGATCATGTCGTTTAAAATGGTCGGTATAAACCTGATGGTCACCATCAGGGGAAGCCTGATTAGGCCAGGCAAACGTAACCTCCCCAGGGCCATGGCCAGATCGGTTAGGCGGGAATTTAGGGCCAGGGGCAACATGGCGTTCATGGTCACGGCCAACCGCATAAACGGCGAGATGGCCATGGAAAGGGCTGAGGAGCGCATCAAGGGAAAGACGAAACCCAGAACCCAGACGAAAAAAAGCGCGATCGAACACATGACGGCCATGAATAAGTAAGCTATCAGCAAAGTCTTGGGTTTGGTCTCGGCCACGGCGTAGAGGGCCGAAAACGAAACGAGCACGGCCAGGGCTTGGGGTTCGCTTAAAACCAACGAAGAGATCGAGGCCACGACCATCAAGAGAAGGCGAGTCTCGGATTTTAAGGCCAGCCGGCCCGGCCCCCGATGGCGATCGATTCTGGATAAGGCTCTCATGTCATGGTTCCTTGGCAAGCTTGGCTTGGTTTGGTTTCTGGTTTTTACGCTTAATAAGTTTTACCGGGCCACCCGATAGTCTTACGGGGGCCTGGCGATTAGTCTTGGATTAGGCCGGCGCGTCTTAGTTCCTTGGTCATTTTAAGGCCCCCGGCCAGGCCCAGTAAGATTCCCAGGTAGCTAAAGGCCGAAACGATTAAGACCATGGCCAATAAGCCGGGCTGTTCCCGGACGCCCAGGTAGGAAACCCCAACGTTAATGACCCGGACCAATAGTTCGCTGGACGCGATCATGGGGATGGCCAGCCAAGGGCGGCGAGCCAGGCCCCCGAGAAAATGGGCCAAGAGTTCTACCGTTATGGTTCCCAACAAAACCGCCGGAAACGAGATGACGTGCTGGCCCATGAGGAGAAAAGAAAGAAGCATGCCGATGGCGTTCGAGAGGGTCAAAGTGCCACTTTTTGGCACCTTGGCCAAAAGGACCACCAAAAGGGCCGACTGGACGGCGCTTTTAAGGATTAGGGTTAGGGGGTTCATGCCCCCGCCGATCAAAGCCAGCATGATGGAGCTGGCCTTGGCCGCCGCGGAAAACAAACCGATCGTAACCAGTTCCCTGGTCTCAAATAAGCCGCGGCCGTTCCAGATCTCGTTCCAGGTAAGCTTTTTCGTTGCCAAAGCCGACTCCCGTGGCCAGGTGGATTTTTTCGTGGCCGGAATAATAAGCGTTTACCAAAGACGGTTATGAAAGCGACGGAAGTTCGTTCGCTTTTTTCGCCAAGGCCAATGGGTAGCCGTTGGCCTTGGCGGGGGAGTGGGTTTAAGAAAGGGGCTTAGAACTCAAAGCCCACGCCTAGGACGGCGTGAAAACCCGGTTCCTCTATGACGTTGGTGGCCCTGGTGTATTGTCGGTCAAAGATATTCCGAAGTGAGAGGGCGACGGTCCATTTGTGCTCTTCCCCATATTCCAGGCCCAGATCCACGTTGAGGGTGGCCCACCCCGGCATTTTGTTGGTGACGAAACCGTATTCGTAGGTAGCAGGATTTCCCGAGGAATTTGGCAGCAAGGCGGAGGTGTCGTAGACGGTCTCCTTGGCCAGGGAAGCCCATTCCAGGTAAACGTTTGAGTGAAAAATAACGCTTCGGTCAAAATCCCGGTCGAATTTAATGCCCAGACGACCCGACCAGGGGGGCGTTCCGGTGTTTGAGGTGGTGTATTTTTCGGTTCTTGAGGGCGATAACCTCTTTTTCAAGAACTTCATGTCCGTGTATTGCCGGTCAAGGTAAGTCACGGTCGCGTAGGGGGTCAGGCCCAGGGATTGGAACTCGTAACTGGCTCCCAAC
>JAITLH010000375.1 GCA_031277995.1 Deltaproteobacteria bacterium | reverse complement strand
CTTGGGTTTGGTGGTTAGGGTTGGGTGGTTTGGGTTGGGTTGGTTTGGGTGGTTTGGATTGGTTTGGGTTGGTTTGGTTTGGTTTGGTTTGGGTTGGTTTGGATTGGTTTGGATTGGTTTGGTTCGGGTAGGTTTGGATTCGTTCGCGTCTTTTGGGTTTTTTCCCCGCCCGGGGCAAAAGGGTTTAAATTTTCGCCAAAACCCCTGGGTTTAAGGCTTGCAATTAGAGGGGCTTTTAGGGTAAGATCCGATACGGTAAAGGGTTTAGGAACGGGTTTGACTGGGATTTAACCAAAAACCCAATGGTGATTCGTTATTTTTTTAGCCAAAAAATTGACCAAATTTTGAAAAGTTGACCAAGGTTGGATTTTTAGCTTTTTAAGTCGCTTGAGGTCCAGTCTTTTGCGCCTTTTTTTTGGTTAAGCTAAGTTACGTTTAGCTTAAGATTAAACTTATCTTAATTTTAGTCTTGGATTTATTTTAATTTGACTGTTAATTTATAGTCTTAATTTTAACGATTTTTAAATTTAAACATAAATAGTCTTTTAAACAACCAGAAAATCAAAAATGGTCTATAGGTAGAGGTGCGGTAGGTGTCGCTAATGTTTCCTATGATAGGCATAGGGAACCCTTGTTTAAATTTCGCCCTAACGATCGTCAGTTCTTTTCCCAAAATCGTTAAACGTCTTTTCTTTTTAACTCTCATACCCTAATTGATTCTTAAACGAACTTAATGGACTTTTATCAGGAGTTTTATATGCATCATGACAAAAAGCTTACCAACGCGGTTGGGGCTCCGGTAGCCGACAATACCAACTCCATCTCGGCGGGGGAGAGGGGACCCCTAACCCTCCAAAACGCTTGGCTGATTGAAAAATTGGCCCATTTCGACCGGGAGGTCATCCCGGAAAGGCGCATGCACGCGAAAGGCTCGGGGGCCTTTGGCACCTTTACGGTCACCGCCGACATCACCAAATACACCAAAGCCAAGATCTTTTCCGAGGTCGGAAAAAAGACCGAGTGCTTTGTCCGTTTCTCCACCGTGGCCGGGGAGAGGGGGGCGGCCGACGCCGAGCGGGACATCCGCGGTTTTGCCATGAAATTCTATACCGAGGAAGGCAACTGGGACTTGGTGGGAAACAACACCCCGGTCTTTTTTCTAAGAGACCCCTTGCGCTTCCCGGACCTAAACCACGCCGTCAAACGCGACCCCAAAACCAACCTTAGGAACGCCCAGAGTAACTGGGATTTTTGGTCGTCTTTACCGGAAGCCTTGCACCAAGTGACCATCACCATGAGCGATCGGGGCATCCCCTTTAGCTACCGTCACATGCACGGCTTTGGCAGCCACACCTTCAGCTTGATTAACGCCAAAAACGAGCGCGTCTGGGTTAAGTTCCACCTGGCTACCCAGCAGGGCATCAAAAACCTGACCGACGAGGAAGCGGCCAAGATAATCGCGAACGATCGGGAAAGCCACCAAAGGGATCTTTTTGAGGCCATCGAAAGAAAGGACTTCCCCAAGTGGACCGTCTCGATCCAGGTCATGACCGAAGCCCAGGCCAAGGCCCATTACGAGAATCCCTTCGACATCAGCAAAATCTGGCGGCATAAGGAATACCCCAAAATGGAGATCGGCGTTATGGAGCTTAACCGTAACCCGGAGAACTATTTTGCCGACGTGGAACAGGCCGCCTTTAACCCGGCCAACGTGGTTCCGGGCATTGGCTTATCGCCCGACAAACTTCTTCAGGGCCGCCTTTTTTCCTACGGGGATGCCCAGCGTTACCGCCTGGGCGTAAACCACGCCCTAATCCCGGTTAACGCCCCCAAGATCCCCTACCACTCCTATCACCGCGACGGCCAGATGAGGGTTGACGGAAACTACGGGGCCACCACCTCCTACCAGCCCAACTCCTACGATCAATGGGCCGAACAAATCGGCGTCAAGGAGCCCCCCTTGGAACTCTCCGGGGCCCTGGATTCCTACGAACCCAAAGACGACGCGACCGACGACTTATTTAAGTATCCGGGCGATCTTTATCGGCTAATGACCGACGATCAAAAAAACATCCTCATCGACAATACCGCCCGCAACATGACCGGCGTTTCCGATAACGTGCGCCTCCGCCACGCCGCCCACTGCTATCTGGCCGATCCCAAATACGGCGCCGCTCTGGCCAAGGCCTTAAAGCTTGACGAAAAAAAGGTCATCGAGCTCTCCAAGCTCACCCACGCCCAGCGTATCAAAGCCACCGCCGCCCCCGCCTAAACCCGGGCCCGGCTTACGCGGCTCTCCCGGCCGGGCTGGCTTAGCCCGTTTGACTCTCAAACCCCAAGGCGTTTGGCTTAGCCAAACGCCTTGGGGTTTTTGGTGGGTAGTGGGCGCCTAGGAACGCGTCCGTCATATTTTAGTTCTCAAGAATAATGTATTGATATTTTAAGTATAATATAGTACGATTAGCTGGAAAGGAGTTTTTTTCGTGACTAAATAATCGTCAATTATCGTTCGCCTTGCTTTAGTTCTATCAAGTTTGCCCAATCGTTTGGGAAGCCCTGACTTTTAAACAAAAATCTTGGCGCGATAACCAACCTTTGTTTGGCCGGCCGCCGTCGCGGCCAAGGAAAAAAACCCTTGCCCGGTAACCCTGGCCTAGCCAAGATTTTAGGTTTGGCCCAAAAAAAATTCCCTTTGCCAGGTTCCCCATGGGATAAGCCTTTTTTGGCATTCGATCGATTGGTTTTTTTAGCTTCCGGGCCCCGGCGCGTCATGGGGCCTTGGACAATACGCCGATCTTAGTCTCCCCGTAGTCCCCGAGGCTCCAAGGTTGG
This sequence comes from Deltaproteobacteria bacterium, assembly GCA_031277995.1. Classification (GTDB taxonomy): domain Bacteria; phylum Desulfobacterota; class Desulfarculia; order Adiutricales; family Adiutricaceae; genus JAIRNQ01. The sequence goes on along the minus strand of JAITLH010000375.1, from coordinate 4,837 downwards.
CCCATAACCAGCAATTTAACATTTGAGTTTTTAAATATGGATTTTTTGAAGACGATGGTAGGGGCCGCTTTGGCGAGCCTTTTAATTTTTTCCTCCCTCGCGGTCGTAACCCCCAAAGCGGCTTGGGCCCAATCCACGATCGTCCAGGTCATGAGCGTCAATAACCCCGACTCGGCCGCGGCCGAGGTGCAAAGGCTCATGGCCCAGGGCGTCCCCTCGTTCCAAAGGGCCGAACAAATAGCCGGCATGGGCACCAGGTATAGGGTTTACCTAGGTCCCTTCGACTCCCCCCAGGAGGCCACCGGCGCGGCCGAGGCCCTAAAAAGTTCCGGCCTAATCAAAGAGTATATCGTTAGGAGCGAAGGGACGGCCGCCGCCGCGCCCGTTCAACCGGCCGCGCCGCAAGCCGCCCCGATTGCCCAGGCGCCCCCCCAGAGCCAGGAATATTGGCCTCCTTTGGATCAAGGCGGCCAAGCTCCGCAGGCCCAAGTCCCCCAGGCTCAAGTCCCCCAGGCCCCGGCCACCCAAGAATATTGGCCCCCCTTACCCCAGGAGGCCCAAACGGCGCCTCCCAGCCAAGAGTATTGGCCGCCGCCTCCGGGTCAGCCCCAAGCCCCATCTTCGGCCCCAGTCTCGGGCGCCCCGGCGGTTCCCGTGGTGGTGGGGGGAGCGGCCGCCCCGGGCGAGCCCCCGGTCTTACCGTCGGGCCCGGTCATGATCTCCCAAGGTCCCGGCGAACCGGTCTTGGCCCCGTCGGCCCAGGGCGCCCTGCAAGGCCAACCGCCGGTTTTGCCGCCGACCCCGGGCCAGGTCACCCCTTCGCCGCAAAGCGCCGGCCCAAGCCCCGGCCCAAGCCCCGCCCTGGGCCAACCTACGGTCGTGCCTCCCCCCGGCCAACTTCCCCCGGGCGCTCCGGGGTCGGTTCCCCCGGCCCCGGGCGAGCCCGGGTTTGGGCCGCCGCCCCCATCGGCCAATACCGGGGTCATTCCGGCAAAACCCATCGGGCCCATGAAGATTCAGGGCTTTGAAATTTTGTCCGATCTATCCTCCAGCATGCGCAGGATCTCGGCCTGCCCCGGGGGCTTAATTAAGCAAGAAGCCGTAAACACTTTGCTTAGGAGAATGAACCACCGGATCCCCAGCCAGCCTTATTTGTCGGCCCTAAGGGTCTTTGGTTACAAGCAAGCCTGGACCAGGAGCGATTACACCACCCTTTACTTTGGCCCGGCCAAGTATGATCGGGGGGCCATGGAGGAAGCCATCGGGCGACTTTTCGCCGCGGATTCCATTTCGCCTTTTGGTTTCGCCCTTTCTTCCAGCGAAAACGAGCTGGCCGTCATGAACAATCCCAAGGCCATCTTGATGTTCGCCGATTTTGAGGTCACCACCGACCCCGGAGCCCCGGTGGACAAAGCCAAGGCCATTCGCCGCAAATACGGCGACGAGACCAAGATCTATACTTTTTACATCACCAGGCAAACGGCCGCGGAGAGACTGGCCAAGGACATCGCCAAGGCCGGAGGGGGGAAGGATTACAGCGTTTGCGAGCTACTTAATTCCGGAGATTCCTTCGAGGCCATGATGACCGAGATCTTCGGCCCGGCCGATCTCCCGCCTTGCGCCGATACCGACCGAGACGGGGTCTGCGACCAAGCCGACGTCTGCCCCTCCACCCCGGCCGGGGCCCCGGTTGACGAGCGCGGCTGCTGGATCGCCGCCTATTCCCAGTTCTTTGACTTTGACAAGGCCGAGGTCAAATCCGCCTTCCATCCCAGGCTTAAGTTCGCGGCCGAACTCATCGTCAAAAACCCGGCCATGGGCCAGGTCATCATCGCCGGCCATACCGACGGCAAGGGTACCGACGCCTACAACATGGATCTTGGCCGAAAGCGGGCCGAGGCGGTTAAAGAGCTCCTGGTTAAATTCGGCGCCCCGGCCGATCGCCTGGTGGTTGAGTCCTTTGGTAAGTCCCGGCCCATCGCCACCAACGATACCGAGGAAGGACGGGCCAAAAATAGGCGCGTCGAGTTCCACGTCGGCGACGTCCCCAAATAACCCCAGCGTTTCCCCCTGGCCGCCCATGGCCAGGGGGAAACGGCTTTCCTAAGCTTTTCTCCACAATCTACACCCCGTCTCAAGGTTTTTCCCAAAACGGCCCCAGAAGGCCGTAGGGCCCTTCGGTTCCCCTAACCCACCCAAAAGTACCTTTTGATCTTTCCCGGGCCGCCAAGGGGCCTTTTTGGCCGTTTGCGGGGCCTTTTTGGGTGGGGGGTGAGGTCTAAAAAAAAGCCCAGGGCCGGATCGAAACGGATCCGGCCCTGGGCTTGGCGCGTCGGGGTTGGGGGAAAGGCTTAATATTGGCGCATTTCGGAGAGTTCCGCGATGCCCCGGGTCTTGACGCTTTCCAGGGCGGCCAGTTTGGCGTCCGGGAGGGGCCGCGGCTTATGTTCGGCGAGAATCTTTAGGGTTTTTTTGCGAACCCTTTGTTTGGTGTCAAGGGAGCCGTCCTTTTCCCAGGTGCCGTAGGGTTCCCGGTAAAAGACCCCCGTGGGCTTCCAGTAATCCTTGCGGCAGTTTTCGGCCGTGTGTTTGAGGCGGGTAAAGTTGCCGCCCGGGCCCACGGTATTTATGACCTCCAAGGCCAGCTCGTATTCGTTAACCGGAATGCCGCGCATGATCCTTCTAACGAAACCGATAATCTCGTCACCCAAAACCAGCATGTCGGCCGAACAGATCATGCCGCTATCCAAGTACCCGACGTCGTGGATGATGGTGGAACCGCCCAGGGTTTGGCCCAAAAGGCTTAGGGCCGCCTCGGCCCCGGCTTGGGCGTCCAGGGTCTTGGACTCCGTCGCCCCGGCCAGACCCCAGGTCGGAAGGCCAAAGGAAGCGGCCACTTGGGCCTGGGCCATGTAAGCCAAGGTCCTTTCCGGGGGTATGATGGCCGTCGTGGCCGTGGCCAAATTGGCGTTCCCGACGTTTCCGGCCATGAACATGGGCGCCCCGGGGGCTTTGAGCTGGGCCAAGACGATGGCGAATAGCGATTCGGCCACGGAAAGGGCCAGCATCCCGGCCATGGTCATGGGGGCCGTGGTCCCTCGGCCCGTCGAGCCGCAGGGAATCTGGGGCTGACGAAGGGCGGCGCAGGCCAGGATCCGATCCGTCACCATCCTGGAAAAAACCAAGGGCGATATGGGCTCGGGATACATGATAACGAAAGGCCGCTCGATTAAATCGTCCAGGCTCCCGGCGATGGAGGCGGCCATCTCGTAGACAAGTTCCGTCCCCCGCCCCGAATACCCGCAGCAGACCACGGGCTTTGAGGTGTTTCTAACCACGGCGTCAAACTCGTAAATGTCCGGCGTCAAACCCGGGACGTCCACGACCGAACCAAAGGGCATAACCCAGTCGATATTGGGCAAATAGTCGGCGATCTTGGCCCCAAGCTCAATGTCCCTAACCGAGGTGGGATGGATTTGGTCGGTTTCGGCGTCCAGGGTATTGGGACTGGCCGTGGACGTCCCGTAATAAACCCAGCCCGGGCTGGCGTTTAACCAAGCCTGGCCGTCGCGGTTATAGACGGTAAAGCCCTTGGGGCAAGTGGCCAAGGCCGCCTGCACGATATAGCGCGGGAGCTTGACGATTTCCCCTTTCACCCTGGCCCCGGCCGCGGCCAACATGTCTCTGGCCTCTTTATGCATCAGCTTGGCCCCGGTTTCCTCCAGGATCCTAAAGGCCGCCTGACGAATCATTTCTATGCGTTCTGGATCCAGGACGTTAACCCTTGGAACGCTATTTTCCGCATATCCTATACGCATTTTTCTCCCCCATATTGATTGAAGTAAAAAATGATAACAACTCATTTGAGTATTTATAAACGCCTGCCTTGGGGTTTTATTCCCACCCCATAAGGAATTTGCTTTTGGCCAATTAAGGTTTTTTGTCACCGCCTGATTTGGGCTTTTGTTCGCGCCCCGCGCGGGGCGATATTCCAACCCGGTTGGGGACTTTTGTTTTTGGCCAATTAGGGTTTTTGTTACCCCTCTGGTTTGGGTCTTGGCCATAAACTCATTTGGGTTTATTTTTTCCGCCCGGCGGGGGTTTTATTTTCGCCCCATTTGCTGGTTTTGTTGCCGCCAGCGTTGGTGTTTTTTTACCAGCCCATGGGGGTTTGTTATCGACCGGTTTTGGTTTTATCAAAGCCCCGATGGGAGTTTTGTTTTTGGCCAATAAGGGTTTTTTGCCCGCCCCATTGGTGGGTTTTGTCATCGCCGCGGTGGGGTATTTTGCCCGCCTTATTTGTGTTTTTTATAAACTCATTTGGGTTTATTTTTCGCCCCGGCGGGAGTTTTGTTTTTGGGCTAAATAGGGTTTTTACCTCACCGTTGGCTTCGCCTTTTGGCTAATTGGTTTTTTTTAAACATCATTTAGGGTAATATTTTTGGTAATTAGGGGTTTTTTTATCGCCTCGTTTGATATTTTTTTTGGACCCGTTTTGGAGGTTTTTTTTAGCCTTTCATTCGCGGTTTGGTAATGAGCTCATTTGAGTTTTTTTAATCGCCCATTCGCGGTTTGGTTATCCCCCGTTGTTTTTTTTTCGTGCCATTTCGAAGTGTTTTTATTTTGGCCCCATTGGGACTTTGTTAAGGCCCCGGTTGGGGTTTTTTTGGTTGTCTAATTTCGAGATTTTTTTTCGCCATCCCATTGGGGGCGTTGTTCGCGCCCCAATGGGATTTTATTTTTGGCTAATTTGGTTTTTTAAACATAATTTAGGGTAATATTTTAGGTAATTAGGGTTTTTTTTATCGCCTCGTTTGATATTTTTTTTGGACCCGTT
>JAITLH010000368.1 GCA_031277995.1 Deltaproteobacteria bacterium | reverse complement strand
GTGTAGAAAAAGCTTGACAACTTCATTTAGATCGGTGTAAATAGAACCAAGATTACATTAGCGGGAGGTGACTCCCTTTCTTGAAAACCACACTTTTCAAAATGAGGTGCAATTTTGGCTAAGAACACCCTTAAGAACATCAGGGAGCAGATGCTCCTAAGCAAGGCCGAACTGGCCCGCAAGGCCGGCGTTTCCCCGATGACAATCGATCGCATCGAAAACGGCGAAAAGGCCCGTATGGAAACGATGCGCAAGATCATATTGGCCCTGGGCTTTTCGCTGGATGAAAAAGATAAGATCTTCGCGGACCTGCTTTGAAAGACCGGGGTCGGGCCACTGGCCTTTGGCATCTCGACCCCTAACAAAGCCCCTGGTGGGCAGGCTTTTCTTCGCTTGGATCCTTTCTCGGATCCCATTTTTAATCCCTTAGGGGAGCGCTTCATTTAGGCTTGGGCCAACTTCTGGTCTTTATTTAAGTCCCCTTGGAAACCTTAGGGGTCGGCTTTAAATAGGCTTGGGCCAGCGTCTGGGCTTTATTTACGTACCTTTGGAAACCTTTTGGGGTTTGGTTTGAACTAACTTGGGCCGACTTTTGGCCACGGGTTAAGTAGGTTTAGAAACCCCGGGGCGCGGTATTAAACCGGCTTGGGCCAGCGCCTGGACCCGGTTAACGTACGCTCGAAAGCTTTGAAGACGTCGTTTGGATTCGCTCTGACTCGATCAAGTTCGGCGTTTTAAAAAATTCTATCCTTTTGGTTGACGTCGTATAGCACTTTCCAAGGTTTACGCAGCCGCGTATGGTACTTTTCCAAGGCGTCTACTTCGTTGTTTGGTACGATTCTAACTATTTTAAAAATTACTGGATAATAACTAGATAGTTCTATCGAGTTAATATTTTTTTCAATTTTAATAAAAACCTTTCTATCTAAATTAATCAAAAAATAATCGATATGCTTTTTTTGTTACTATGTAAACGACGGGATTTTTGTATCCATTTTTTGGCGTTGGCTAAGTAGAGAAAAAAATTAGATAATCTTAAATTTTCGAATGTAACAATAAATATTAGAGATAAAATAAGTATTTTTTCGATGAAGTTAAAATTTTTTATCAATTTAACGGAAAAAGTTTAGATAGACTTTAATTTTTAAACGAATATTCGAGTAGTGGAGTTGAAAGATCTTAAAAAGTTGGTTTGACGACGTTCGTTGGAAGGTTAATTGGGTTAAAGCCGGAAGCGGGCTTGGCGTTTTTTTACCAGCCAAAAACACGCTGGAATTTTTAGCTTGGCTTGGCCTTGGCTCGCGGCTTGGCCTGTCGCTTGGCCTCGTTTTCGCCTTGGCTTTGTTCGAGGCTTGGCTAGTTCGTTTTTGGCTTGGTTTATCCCTTGGCATTGTTCGGCTTTTGGATTATCATTATCTTTATTGGTTTGAAAAAATCCAAAGCCCGCTAATTATCCCAGTATTTATAAGCTAATTGCTTGGACTAAATCCTCTTGAAAGGTGGAGAAATAATGTCCATCATCGGTTTCGATATAGGAACTTACGCCGCAAAAGCGATACTTTTGTCCACCAAAGGCAAGGGGAAAAGTCAGCAGGTCATCCTTGAGGGCCTGGGCATGAGTCAGATGCCCCGGGGCGTTATGGAGCAGTGGGAAGACCAGCCGATCCCGGCCAGGCAGGCCATGAGTTCGGCCATGCGTACCTTGGTTAAGCTTAGTAAGCTCACCAAAGGGCGCTTCGCGGCGCTTAGTTTAAGCGGCGACACGATGATCATTAAAAAAATCTCCATGCCCGTTACCACCCAAAAAGAGCTTAAGCAGTCCTTGGCCATGGAAGCCGAACAGTATATTCCCTATCCGATAAACGACGTTAACTTGGATGGCCACATACTTTCCACCGACGATCGTTACGGCCAGATGTCGGTTTTATTGGTGGCCGCCCGCAAGGAAGTGGTCAATAACTACATCCAGGCCGTGACCATGACCAAGATCCTAAAGCCGGCCGTAATCGACGTGGACGCCCTGGCTCTCTATAACGCCTTTGATTTCGTTTATCCCGATTCCAAGGAGAACGTTATTTTGGTGGACATAGGGGCCTCGCTTATCCACATCACCCTTTTGCACGAGGGTTCTCCCCATACCATCAAAGAGGAAAACATTGGCGGGCAACGGCTTACCGAGGAAATAGAGGACGCCTTTAGCCTCCAGCCCGATCACGCCGAAGCCGTAAAACTTGGTAGCGTCGCGCCCCCCGACCAGGGCGAGGTCAAGGAAATCTTTGAGCGGGTGGCCAGTAACTGGCAGGCGGCCATCGACCGGGCCATCGAGGCGACCAAGTCCGAGGTCCAAGACTACGTGCCCAGCCGCATCCTTTTGGCCGGCGGCTGCGCTAACATAAACGGGCTGGCCAATCAGCTTCAATCCCATTTCAATATCAGGACCGAACTCTTCAATCCCCTAAAGTACGTTAAGGTCAACCAAAAGAAGTTTGACTCGGCTTACTTGGATTACATCGGCCCGCAGATGGCCGTGAGCTTCGGCTTGGCCCTGCGCAAATCCGAGCTTAAGTAAGCTCTTTTTAGCCGGAAGATGGTTGGATTGGTTATTTGGGAAGTTTTTTTAGACGATGGTTGGTTTGTTGGTTAGTTAGTTGGGTATTTAGGCAGTTTTTCTAGCCGACGGTTGGTCGGGTAGGCGTTTGGGTAGGTTTTTTTAGCTACTTAGGTAGCTGGTATGAGTGTTTTTTTTACGCTAATTGCGTCCAATATTACGTTGGGTGTTTATTGGGTTAAAAGTTATGATTAAAATCAATTTGTTGCCTTTGGAATCTTTTAAGCAGACGGCGACGGGGCAAATGGCCGTGGGCATTTTTGCCGTTTGCGTCATCATGCTGGCCGGGGCCTTATACGCCTTTAATTTTATGTATATGTCCCCAAAAAAGAACAATTTGGTCAGCCAAAAAAACACCATTACCGACAAGGTCAATGTCGTCAAGGCCCAATCGACCAAAGCCATGGCCCAAACGGAAACTTTCGTGGATCAGTTGATTCAGATTGGGGTTATTTTGACGCTTGAGGAAAGGCGCAGGGACCAAACCCGGCTTTTCATGGCCATGGCCAACGAAGTCAATAACCAGACCTCGTGGTTGGTTAACATGGTCCACTCGAAAAATACCCTGACCGTCAAGGGCATGGCCATCGATAACCCCACGGTCAGCGTTTTGCTTAGCCGCTTACATGACCAACCCTTATTGGGTAACGTTAAATTGCAGCAGATCGTGGGGACCAATAACGCCAACGGACTCCCCTTGGTGGCCTTTGACTTAACCGCCGAGACGACTTTTCCCCCGCTAACCGTGATAGAGCAAGGTCTTCCCGAGGTGGAATTACCCGACGCCATGCAGCTGCAAAAGCTCGTTAACGCCATTTCCCCGGATTTGGCCAAAAAGCTAGAGCAGCAACAGCCGGACGCCAAGGCTCTATAGGGGCGTTATTTTTTGACGGCCTATGTTAACTTTTAGTTAACTTTCAAGGCCTTTAGGCATTTTTCTGGGTCCATTAATAAGTTAAAAAGAGGCTAACCATGGCTAAAGCGAAAGCCCAAAAAAAACAACAGTCGGATTTCTTCGTCAAGATAGCCAAACTTAGCAAAGGTTCTAGGGTCGGCATACTTTTGGCCTCCATCGGCGCCATCGTCGTCGGCTTTTACTTTTTGGTCTATTCCCCTTGGCAAGTTGAAGTCACGGCTTTGGAAGGCGAAGTAAAAACCTTAAACGAAACGCTAACCAAGGAACAGACCAATCTAAATAAACATAAGGCTATTAATCAGTATATAATTCCGACTGAAATTACCAGTGACTATCTAAGTCATCTTTTTACCAACACGGATGAAATCGATGGCTTACTTAGAATCATCGCCGAGTTAGGCTCCCAGGCCGGAATCAACATCAATACCAGAGGCTATTTGTTTAGAACCAAGACCGTCATCGGCCCCCAATACGCCGAAGTCCAGTTCACGGTGGATCTGGAAGCCTCGTTTTTAAATTTCGTCAGGTTTCTTTATTCCGTAAGCAACTATAGCCGCCTGATTAACATAACCTCGGTTTCCATGGGCAACCCCACCGTGGTTGACAACAGGCAAGTCCTGTTGAGAATTAGGTGCGAAGGCAGCGCTTATAGAAAACTTAGCGCGGAAGAAGCTAAACTTGCCACGCCGGCTAAAAAGAAGTGAGTGAATCAGGATAATTATAATCTTTAATTAAACTTTTTGCTTAATAGCTAAGATTATCCTGATTTTTTCATTGTCGTTTTAGCTCATAATGCGATTAACCCATACGTTTATATTTTTTTAGGTCAAATAGAGAGTCTCGTATGATGCCTGATAATAAGTTAAATTTCTGTCTTACCAATTTGGTTTTTTTGGCCCTATTGGTCTTGACCTTAGCTTTGACTAATCCGGCTCAAGGCCAGCAAGATGGCAACGTTAGTTTGACCGTTGACGTTACGTCCTCCGGAGAAGAGGTGTCCGGCCAGCCTAACCAGTCCTTGGCCCCGGCCCAACCAGGCAATTTACCGATGTTTGACCCGCAAAACCCGGGCGCCATTGCCCCCGCCCAGGCCCCCGCCGCCCCGCCCTTTCCCGGGGAGGCTTATCCGCAGGTGCCCGGAGAACCCTCCGCTTACCCGCAAGCTCCGGGAGAGCCGGCCGCTTACCCGCAAGCTCCGGGAGAACCCGCCGCCTATCCGCAGCCGGGTGGGGAGCTGGATTTTAATCAATTAAGCGCCGTCCCCTTTGACCCAAACTATCCTCCCGCCCCGGGCCCCGAGACCCCGCAAGGCGACTATTCCTTGGTGCCGCTCCCTTCGACTCTACCGATGCCCTCGGGCGGGGCCATGCCTTTGGTGCTTATTACCGACCCCGAGCCTGAGCCCGCCGAAGGGGACGAGCCGCCCACCGAGGAAGACGCGACCAAAAAGGAAATGGAATCCAACATACAAACCGAGCTGGAAAAATGGCACTCGGACGTTTTGTCCAGTTACGTTTTTAATCCCACGCTGGTGGGCGATCCCTTCATGCCCATTGAATCGGCCCTGCCCGCCACGGTCAATCCCCAAAAGGTGGCCAACGAGAAAAATAAGCTGCCCATCCAGAAATTGGCCTTGAGCCAGTTTACGCTAACCGCCATCATCGTGGCCGCCGATCCCCGGGACAGCACGGCCAACGTCGATAGCGGCGGCAAGGGCTTTCTTATCAAGCAAGGTTCCTTAATTGGGCCAAACGATGGCTACGTAAAAGAAATAACCGAAAGCAGCGTCGTAATCGAAGAGCCGGAGGTTAATTTCAGGGGTGAGACCTCGTATAAAGAAACGGTTTTTACGCTTAATCAACTGGAAACGGAAGGCTTGGAATTTTTCGAAGAATGAAACTGGAAACGGAAGGCTTGGGGTTTTTCCAAGGGTGAAAGTTGGAACGAAAGGTTGGGGTTTTTCAAAAAATAAAATTTAAAACCTCTTTAATCAATGGATTTGAGTGATAATCTCTTGGGAAATTGTCTTTAAAGAGATTGCTTATATTAGTTAGTGGTCTATCTTTTGCGTAGACGTTAGTGGCCGGTAATTTTTTTAAAGGGAGATTTTTTACCTCTCTCCCACCCCTTGAGGAGTACCTCTTGAGAGCTAAATCCATAATTAAGCGGGTTATTTTGGCGGGCTTAGTCGCGGCCATGTTTGCCGCGGTTTCGGTTCAACTCCAAGCCCAGGGCAATTCCGGAGCCAAGGATGAGGTTTTCAGCGCTTCGGACGATTTCGAAGCGACTGAGCGATCCGGGGACACTTCGGTTAAGCCGGCCATTTTGACCATAGCCACAACCGATTTGACCTTGGTGGCCGTGATCGTGCCCGAGGATAAAAAAGACGTAAAAAGCCGCTTGGCCATGGTCGATTACAACGGCCACGATTACGAACTTAAGGAAGGCACGAAGATAGGAAAAAACAACGGTTACGTCAAAGAGATATCCGCGACTTACGTGATTATTGAAGAGGAAAGCCTCAATAATCTAGGCGAAAAAATTTCCAAAGAAGTGCTGCTGAGGCTTCCCGAGTAGTCGCCAAAGAAAATCGGCCCGGGGCGCTTTTTGGCGTTCCGGGCCCAATGGAGCGCCAAGGCGCGCTCCGGGACGCTTGGAGCGCGCTCGGCCCACCTTAAGGACCCTGGGGTCTAGGTGGGTATATTTTTCCTTACCGGGCCCGTCGACCCCGTGGCGGGCCTATTTTGTCCCCTGGGGCCTGGGTTTGGAAATGACCTTAGAAAGGGCTGGTTTTGGGCCAAAGGATAGCCTGGGGCGGGGCCTAAAGGCAAATTCCCAGTCGCCTTGAGGCGGGCCTAAACGATTTTTGAGGGGCGCTTGGCGGGTAAACAGTAAGGTAGAATTTGGCATTATTATTGCAACTCAGACAAGACATAGGTCTACTTTGACTTACCAAAGTTTGAAGAAAAACTTTCTTAAAATTTTTTTTAGATATCTTGTAAGTGGCGAATTCACTGGTTTTTTTACTGAAAAATCATCGAAATTTATCAATTTTAAGTGGTTTGTAATTAAAGACCTTGGCCTAAAATGCCGATTATATAGTTGGGAGCGCGAAAACCCCTAGAGTTTTTTGGGACTTTAACCAAAAATTCAGGTGGGAATAGGTGAGCCGGTTTCGAATGTTTGGTCCAATGGCTCCCATCCGCGATAAAACGCGGCCCATTGGTGGGAATTTAGCTTCTTCCCGTAAACGAGGAGAACAAAAATGAGATCCATATTAGTCAAAAAGTCAGCGCTTTGGCTAAGTTTAATGGCCGCGGCCGCGGTTTTATTGTCCCTGCCGGCCCTGGCCCAGGTTAACTTCGCGCCTACCGGAGACCCCTCGGTGGCCTCCCAGGCGGCCGCCGCGACGGAGTCCTTTACCCAGCAAGATTCCGGGATCACCATCGCCGACCCCTTTAGCATGATGGGCACCAAAACCTACACCGGTAAGCTTATCTCGCTGGATTTCCAAAACGCGGACATTCACAATATCCTAAGGTTAATTGGCGAAGTGTCCGGAAAGAACGTTGTCGTCTCCGATCAGGTCAGCGGCAAGGTCACTTTGAAGCTATCCAAAGTGCCCTGGGATCAAGCCCTCGACACCGTTTTGGCCTCAAAGAACCTGGGGGTCATCGAAAACGGAAATATCCTGCGGATCGATACCCTGGACGCCATTAGGCGCGCCACTCCCGACATAAGCGACCCGGCCACCCGGGTGGCCCTGGTCAAGAAAATTTTTACCCCCAAATACGCTTCCGTTAGCACTTTGGCCTCGGAATTGGAAAAGGGTAAAAGCATGCGGGGGAGCGTCAGGGTCATCGGAAACGACATCTACGTGGAAGACGATTTCCAGACCATGCAAGCCATCAGCGAGATCTTTAGGCGCAACGACCGCGAGTCCAAGCAGATCTTGATTGAGGCCCGCATCGTGGAAGCCACTTCCAGTTTCGTCCAGAGATTTGGGGTTCAGTGGAACGGGAGTTATTCCAACCAGGGTAACTTGGCGGCCGTGAACGATTCCGGAGCCACCCTTCAACGCCATGAGATTTACGGGGTGGCCCACCTAAACGACGCCGTCTCCGGGGCCTCGAGACTGGTTGGCGGCTTTTTAAACAAGGCCGGAACCTTGGCCCTTTCGGCCGAGCTAAATCTCTCCGAAACTTTGGGCCAAACCAAAAGCATCTCATCGCCCAGGATCATGGCCTCAAACGACCAGGAAGTCTACATCAAGCAAGGCGTTGAGATTGCCTACACGACCGGATCGTCGGCTACCACCGAGGCCAATACCGAGTTTAAGGAAGCGGTCATGGAGCTTCGGGTGACCCCCCACATCGAAGAAAACGGCCAGATCATCTCCCTCGACATAACTTTGACCAAAGACACCCCCGGTAGCGGTTACGGCGATCAGATGTCGATAAATACCAGCGAAGCCAGCACCAAGCTCATGGTCAAGGACGGTGAGACCGTGGTCATCGGCGGCATCATTACCGACAGTCAGAGAAACGACGGAAACAGGGTGCCCGGGCTTCACAACATTCCCTTACTGGGTTGGCTCTTCCAAAGCAAGGAATTGCAAAACAACAAAGACGAGATGTTGATTTTCATAACCGCCAACATCATACCCATCACCGTCAATTAACCATTTATTTAAGATCGTTTAAATATATGCCTCAAAGGGAATGGGCGTTCCCTTTGAGGCATATTTTTCTCATCGTTTATCGGTTTTTTTAATTTTTTTTGATCCCTGACGGTCGTCATTTAGGGTGGCCCAAGGCCGACGGCGCGATTGAAATCAAAAAAAGGTCAATAAATTTCACCTTGACAAATGGCTCACCATAAGCGATAATCGCAAAAGTCGCCTCGTTATTGGCTGACGGTTTTAGGCGTGTAGCTCAGGGGGAGAGCACTACCCTGACACGGTAGTGGTCAAGAGTTCAAATCTCTTCACGCCTACCATGAAAAATCTTTTTTTACATAACGATAAAAGGCTGAAAGCCCCATGAATAAAGGCTTTCAGCCTATTTTTTTCATTTTTAAGGCCATGGCTCAAAGCCTTAAAAACCCATAACTTCCCCTCACCCAAAAAACCTTGTTTTTTCGGCTAAATGCCGTTAAGGGTCAGGCTAAAATACCTCGCCCGGTTTGGTTTGGGTTTTATTGGGTAATTGATTTTATGGCCTTTTGGCCCCCACCGCAAAACGCGCCTCCCTTGGGGTCAACCAAGGGGCGGCCAAAAAAACTTCTTTAGGGTAGTTATTTGTTTAATAGCGCTTGCGAAATTAATATTTAAGCTATAAAATAAGCGGAGCCAGTTTAGCCCTAACCACCGGAGCGAGGATACGAAATCCTGGAAGCCCTGAATGGTAAGGCTTATTTCATTGGCTCGGGTGGAAAGCGGCCAAATGGGCCCAAGCTATTTTTCTTTGTCGCCTATGGCCATCCTCGCGACGCTTTAACGTTTGGGTCATGGGGGCCCAAGCTATTTTTCTTTGTCGCCTATGGCCATTCTCGCGACGACTTAACGTTTGGGTCATGGGGGCCCAAAGGGATTTTTCTTTGTCGCCGGAGACATCCTCGCGACGCTTTAACGTTTGGGTTGGGGGTTTAACGGTTCCAAGGCCTCCCGACCGGACTTTTTTCCTTCACCACAAAACTGAGAGGTGCCAACATTAACGTCAAGAAGAGAGATTCGGATAACAAGCGGGTCAACGTCAACAATCACATCAGAAGCCCGAAAGTCAGGGTGATTAACGACGAAGGCGAACAATTGGGCATCATGCCCATAGCCTCAGCCCTGGAGGCGGCCAGAACGGCTGGGTTAGATCTCGTTGAGGTGGCCGCCGAAGCGGACCCACCCGTTTGCCGGATAATGGATTTTGGTCGATATAAGTACCAACAAAGCAAAAAGCTTTCGGAGTCTCGTAAAAAGTCCACCATCATTGAGATCAAAGAAGTCAAATTTCGGCCTAAGACTGACGAACACGACTATCAGTTCAAGCTAAGAAACATTCTTAAGTTCCTAAAAGAAAAAAACAAGATAAAAGTTTCGGTGATCTTCAAAGGCCGCGAGATCGCCCACGCCCATCTGGGCTATCAATTCATGGAAAGGCTGATTAAGGACGTTAGCGAGTTTGGGCTGCCCGATTCCGTCCCCAAGCTTGAAGGCCGCACGATCATCATCGTCCTGACGCCCAAACAGACGGTGGTCTAAAGCTAAGCCCCCCTTAGGGTTCCCTAGGGTTTGGAATAGGTTTTTAAAACTTTTAGGCGGGGCGTTTTGGCGAAAAACCTTGGTCTCGGCCAGAGGCCAAGACAAAATTTTGGCGGGCTTTTTTTACCGGCTAAAAATCCAACCCCGGCTTTAGCCCCACCGCTTAGCCCCGGCCCCTATTTTTAGGCCAGAAAAGAATTCCCCGCTCCCCATAGTCACAAAAGCCAAGTGTCTTCGTTTGAAGCCATTTGGCTTTTTTGTTTTTGGCGAGGCCTGGGCGTTAATTTGGGCGGGGAAACTTCCAGCCCAGGGTTTCGGGGCCTCGGGCAAATCCCCGGCGGGGCGGATAGGCCATCCGGGTTGGTTTAAGCTGGGGGACTTTTGGGGGGCTCTGGTCCCCCCGAAACATGGCCTTTAGACGGCCGCTAAGGGGGGTAGAAGGGCTTTTGGGGCTTGACCCTTGACGTGGGGGGGGCAACGCCGCCACGGGCCTATTTTGACCGATCGGCGGCGGGGCCTGGCGGGGTTTTGAGTTTTTAAGTTAAAAAACCGCAAGGCTACCAAAAACTCGCCTAATTCGTAATCGCGCCGCTTCCTTGCCAATTGTCGTGGGGGCGGCGTGAATCGTTTTAAAATGGCTGGTTTTAAGGGGATAGACGGAAACTTTGCCTGGGGGGGGTTACCCACTTCTTGGGATGGGAGGGGGTTACCCTCCCATTTTTGGGGTGTAGGGGTTTACCCCTCCCCCGTAGGCCCGGCCGATATGGGGATGGAGCGTTGCGGGTGGTGAAGGCGATTACTTTGGGCTTACGCGATAAGCCTAATGGGCGCGCCAATTGTCCAGGGCTCCATAGACGGCGGCTTGAAAGTCATTGGGAACGGTGTCCTGGCAGATCGTTTCGGTTTTCCCGGTCGAGGTTTGAAAAATCAGGGTGAGTCTTTTTTGGCTGTCAAAG
>JAITLH010000352.1 GCA_031277995.1 Deltaproteobacteria bacterium | reverse complement strand
CGTTAACTCAAAAACGTGACCCTGAGGTCCGTTCCAGACTGCCCCGTAAACGGGTCTGTAAGCCCCGTGGAGGCGAGGGGGAGGCGGGGTTGGTATCAAAGTAGGGTCAAGCGCTCCCAGGCCCCAATGCGCCCGTTTAAACGGCAAGTCGCGAAAGGGGCAGTTTTCGGCCGGCAAGGCCAAAAAGCATGGGCCAAGCTTGGCCCATGCTTGGCCCATGCTTGGGGCAAGGGGGGGGAAGCAGCGAAAGGGGCTCCCTTTACCGGGGCTGAGTTTGGGAAGCGGTTTAATAATCTTTAATAATCTTATAACATAATTTTTAAATTAAATTATCTAGATCTTTACTCTGTTTAACATTAATTTTACTTGAAATTTTTTCCAATATACGATAAAAAGAAAAAGAATCAAACAAAACTTCTTGAGGCCGGGAAAACCTTTTGTCCAGAAAAATAAGCGATCGAGTTTGGACCCAAGTTTTTCCCACAATAGGTTAATCAAAATGGCCCTACCAAAAGCGCTCCTTTGCATCCTTGGCAAAAATGGTTCTTACTCCGGTGAGGAACAAGAGCTGTCGCTCCGGGCGGTGGGCTTTGCCACGGCCACCTTGCGCTGGAGTGATTTTAGGCCCGAAACCAACGATTGGCTGGGCCTGTCAGAGATCTTGGAAGACCCGGCCGTCGCGGCTTGGGTCATCGCCGGGCCCCCGGAGGCTTTTAGCCAAAAAATCATAAGCCAGATAAGCGTTCTCACCCTGGCCCTTGATAGGAAACCCGGTCCGGTCACGGCTTTCGTAACCAAGCTGGCCGACAAAAGCGATCTGGGCTTACCGCCAATTTTAAGCCACGTCAAGGTCTTTGACCCCCTCGATCCTTACGCGGCCAAGCTCATGGCCTATAGGTTTAAGCCGCCCGAAAACCAGCCCCGGCCTTTCTATCTAAAAACTTACGCCTCGCCCTTAATCGGGCTTTGGCTGGAAGTGGGCCCCAACGAAAGCGAGAAATGGTCCGGCTTTATGTTGGCCGTTACTAAGACCCTGATTGACGTTTTGGGCGTTGGCCCCAGGGGCCAACTCCCCCAAAAAAGCACCGTCAATTACCCCATGCATGGCCTGGAAGGCCAACTGGGCGATCTAAAATTCAACGCCAGCGCGGCCAAAAATACCCTGGACGCCGAAACCAGCGCCTTTATCCGCCTGGCCGGGCCCCCAAACCACTTGATTGTCGCCCCTTACCCCGAAGAAAACCCCGTGGACCAAGAATCCTCGGGCCAGGGATCCTCGGGCCAAGGGCCATCGGACGGCGGGCCACCCGATCATGAGACCTGGGCCCAGGTCTTGGCTTTGGCCTAAGCGATTGGCTAAAAAAATCTCAAAAAGCCTTAAATAATGGGCCAGTTTTCGTCCGGGGGTGGTTTTTTTAAGCCTTGGTTGCCCGGTTCGGTTTCGCCTTTCTCTCTCTCTTTTTTAGCCTTGGTTTCTCGGCTCTTTTTCGCCTCGCCTTTTTAAAAGCCCTAGTTAATAAGATCTTTTGTTTAGCCTTAGCCAATCAGCTTTATCCAATCGGACTTTGTTCGTCGCCTTCGCGAATAAAAAGCGGCCCGGATTTTTTTCTAGACGGGATGGCCCCTTTTCCCACGGGCCGGCGAAAAACCTTCAAATATTAGCCACTTTTTTACGGTTAGGTTAACCGTTTTAAAAACCCGGTAGCGTTACCGGATTAACTCCATAACTTGCTTTCGAGGAGAACCATCATGCCTGTTCCAGCTTATCTTAGCATCACCGGCGAGCGCCAAGGCCTTATCACCCAGGGTAACTTTACCGAGGCGTCCGTTGGCAACATCTATCAAGAGGGTCACGAGGACGAGACCTTGGTCGAGGCCTTTGAGCACCAGATCGTTTTGCCCCGCGATCCCCAGTCCGGCCAACCCACCGGCCAGCGCGTCCACAAGCCCTTGAAGATCACCAAGGTGATCGACAAGTCCTCGCCCTTACTGTTTAGGGCCCTGACCAGCGGGGAGCGCCTTCCGGACGTGACCATGAAGTTCTATCGGACCTCGGCCTCGGGAACGATGGAGCATTATTTCACCATCCAGCTGGAGGACGCCATAATCGTGGACATCACCAGCTACATGCCCAACTGCCAGGACCCCGGTCAGGCGCATTTCACTCACCTCGAAGACGTCTACATGACCTACCGCAAGATCATCAAGACCCACGAGGTGGCCAGCACCTCCGAAAGCGATGACTGGAGGACTCAGTCCACCGCCGCTTAAGGGGGGTTTGGCCGATCCTTATCGGTCTTTGAGAGCGAGAAGGTCGCCTCAACCAAGCGGCGAGCGGCTAAAGGCGAAAGCGCCCTTGATGGGGACCTGGTCCCCTTTGGCCCGAACGCTTATCGGCCGCGAACGAACGAAAATCCCGTTCGCGGCCGACCCGGGCGTGACGCTTTGGCCATTCTCCCTCCTGCCCGCGGCCAAAAATACGCGAAACGGCTATTTAAAAAGCCCAGGTAAGCGCCCCAAGAAAAAAAACCGTCCCCTAACTGGGCGAGGATAAAACCGCCGCCTTGCCCAGGGTTTTTAATCCCTTCGCCCCCACAGCCCAGGCCCGGCGCTTAGCCGTTTTGGCGAAAAGGCTTTCCTTTCGGCTTATTCGCGGCCCGTCCGTGACCTGGGCTAACCAAAAATTTTTATGGGTGTTTACCCGTAAAACGCCAATCGATGGCCAATAATCGGTAACGATTAATCTTAGCTCGATTAGTTAAGCTTAACGGAGGACTCGCATGGCCGCCTTATCCGCCAATCAGGGCTGGTTTGAGATTGAGATTGAAGGCGGGCCCGAGTTCGGCGTCTACGGATTCAAGGGCCATGAAAGGCTAAACGAGCCCTTTGAGTTCGCCGTTGAACTGGTCACAAAAGACGCCAATATCGACCTAATAAGGCTCATGGGACGCCAGGCCCTCCTGACGATAGCCGATCACAGCGGCCAAAAGCGCTTGGTTAACGGCCAAATCAGGGAAGCATTGCAGCTCCACACCTCAACCTCCTTTACCCACTACAGAATCATCATGGTGCCCAGGCTTTGGTTTCTTGGCCAAAACCAAGAGCACCGGGTGTTTCAACACTTGTCGGCCCCGAAAATAATCGAACAGATCCTAAAGGAACAAAACTTTATCCATGAATCGTACGCCTTTAAGCTAAAGGAAACCTATCCGGAGCTGGAATACCGCGTCCAATACGGGGAAAGCGATCTGTATTTCATTAGCCGCCTTTGCGAGGAAGAGGGGATTTACTTTTTCTTTGAGCATTCCAAGGGCTGGCAAACGGTTTGTTTTTCTGACGCCTCGGGCGGGGCCGATATCCCGGGCGAAAGCGATCTGCGCTTTTTCCCCGGTTCCGGCCACCAAGCCGACACGGCCGTTACCAGACGGCTTAACGTTCACCAAAGGGTCAATAGCGATGTCGCCACCTACCGGGAATGGAATTTTGACAAGCCCTCCCTAAACCTGGAAGTGTCCTCAAGCGAACCCGACCAGCATAAGGCCCCGGCCCCGGGGGGCCTTAGCCTTGAGACTTACCGGTTTCCCCATCTCTATGATCTGACCGAAGGGGGCGAGCGTTACGCGAAAATCCAAATCGGCCGGCAACTGACCTTTAGCCGCTGGGCCGAGGGCGAAGGCGACGTGTCACGCTATCTCCCCGGGTTCGCCTTTAAGCTCCATGATCACCCCCGGGCCGAGGCCAACCGCCAATGGTGGCTAACCCAGGTGGAACACGAGGGTGAGCAGCCCCAGGTCTTGGAGGGCGAGGCCCCGGACCGCGGCTTTCGTTACCAAAGCCGCTTTATCGCCATCCCCTTCGAGACGCGCTTTATCCCGGAAATAAAGCACCCCAAGGTTCGAATCGATGGCCTCCAGTCGGCCATAGTCACGGGCCCTTCCGGCGAAGAGGTCTACGCCGATAAATACGGACGGGTCAAGGTAATTTTTCACTGGGATCGCCTGGGCCCCAAAAACGAGCGAAGCAGCCTCTGGGTCAGGGTCGCCGATCAATGGGCCGGCCGAAACTTTGGCTTTATCCAAATCCCCCGAATTGGCCAGGAAGTCTTGGTCGAATTCATGGAAGGCGATCCCGACCGTCCCGTCATCACGGGCCGGGTCTATAACGCCGAAAACACGCCCCCCTGGAATCTCCCCGAACAAAAAACTTTGTCGGGCTTGCAAAGCCGCGAATTTATGGGGGGCCAGCGTAACCAACTGGTTTTGGACGATACCCAGGGGCAAGTCCAGGCCCAGCTCTCAAGCGATCACCTGCTCTCGCAACTTAACCTTGGCTATTTGACCAGGATCAACCACCTGGAAGGCCGAAGGGACTTTAGGGGCGAGGGTTTTGAGCTTAGGACCGACGGCTGGGGCGTTATCCGGGCGGCCAGGGGGCTAGTCTTAACCACCGACGCCAGGCGCCGGGCCGGGGAACACCACAAAGACACCGTCGAGGCGGCCAATAACCTTAAAATGGCCGCGGCCGAACAAAAAAACCACGCCGAACTGGCCGAGGTCCATAACGCCCGCGACTACGGCCCCGAGGTCAAACCCCTAACCGAGGCCCTAACCCGCCAAGCCGAGCAACTCGCCGGTCCCGGCCCGGCCCATGAGGAACTGACCAGTCCCCACCTGGTTCTGTCAAGCCCGGCGGGCCTGGCCTTGACCACCCCTGAAAGCGCCCATATCCACGCCGGAAATAACCTGGCCTTGACCTCCGAACGCCAAGTTTCGGTCGCGAGTAACCGGGGCTTTTTTGTCACGGCCTTGCAAAAAGTCAGTTTGTTCGCCCACCGCCTGGGCCTAAAACTCTTCGCCGCCGCCGGGAAGGTGGAAATCCAAGCCCAAAGCGACAACATCGAAGTGATAGCCGACAAGGTCATAAACATCATAAGCGCCAAGGATAAGATCCATCTGTCCTCGCCCAAAGAAATCATCCTCACCGCCAACGGCAGCTACATCAAAATCGACTCCTCCGGGGTCGAGTCCGGAACCAACGGAAAGTTTACCGCCCACGCCTCGGCCCACAACTTTGTCGGCCCGGATACCAAGGAAACCCTTACGGTCACCTGGCGAAAGGCCGATCCCGTGGTCACCCCCCGCGTGGTCGTCCGGGACCCCTTGGGCCATCTGGTCGACGTCCCTCGGGAAGCCAAAAACGACACCGCCGAAATAAAGGGCGAGGCCACCGAACACCTACTCCAGCTTTTCCAAGACGACGGCCCCGAAGCCGAACTCAAAATCGTCGAGGGCAAAAACCGAAGGGAAATAATCGCCGACGGTTTCAACATCAAACTTACCAAAGACAAGGCCACCAAGGACGATTGACCAAGGCTGCCCCAAGGCCAGGCAGCAAAGGACGATCGATAAACCACCAAAGTCAGGTCCCCGGTAAGCCTTAAATAAAGCCTCCAAAGACCAGGCTCCAACAATCGGTCAATAATATCGCGTCTTAAAAAACTCCCACAAATCGAAAATAGAGAATATCATGGGTCCACCTCCAATCGAAGATTCATATTTTTACATAAACATAGACGCCATAAAAGGCGTGATACTGTTTCCCACGTTGGGAACCCCGGCCATAATCGAGCCCAACGGCGATCTTACGATCTATCTGGCTTTGCAAAAAAACGGCTTCGATAAGCACGTCAATCACGGCGGGGGAGAGTCTCCGGGCTCCCCCACGACCTTGGAGCTGGCCACCCGGATCTATTTTCAGACCATGATTACCCCTTGGAGTAACCGCGGGCGCGATTACGTCGACTATAAAAAATATTCGGACGAATTGGCCTCCGAAGCCGCGGCTTTCAAGCGCTTTTACCCGGATTTCAAAATCGCCGAGGCCATGTTTAACGAGAAAAAATTTGGCGGCTTTTACGTGGGGGAGTTTGAAATTGACAAAGAATTCCTGGCCGAATACTACCCCCTGGGCGACGCGGTCGCGCCTCCGCCAGGCCCCTTTGGCGTGATCCACAAGGCGGCGGTCAATATGTACCTAAGCGGGGTTTTAACCCAAACCATACCCAAGGAAGAAGATAAAAAGCCCTCCGACCAGGGTGCCCAAACCGGACAAGAAGAAAAGAATCCCAGCGTTGAGCCGGATCCAAAACACGGCAAGGAGGTAGGCTATCGCTACGTTTTTCAATTCACCATGAGGGGCGCCCAAAGGCTTAACGCCAAAGGCTTATACGAGCTCATGTTTTTATACCTCAATTACGAGCAATACGGTAAGGCCTTGGAAGATTGGAAAAACAACAAGCATTGGCTTTTTAAAAAGGAAGGGGATTTTCACGAGCATTATTTGACCAATCCCGGGGATGAGCTTTTGTCCAACACCCTTATAAGCGAACTCAAGGCCAAGGCCGCTCAGATAGAAACCGAATCCCCGATAATGACCACGGTAGAATTTGGCCGCTTTCCCCATATGGAACCGGACACGCTGCGGCTGGTGAAGCTTTACGATTGCGCCCCGGTTTCGGTCATGACCCAGGGCCAAAAGAACATGGTCGGAACCCCCCAGAAGGAAAGGGGGGGAGGGGTGAAGTATTTGCACTATCTCTCCGACAAAAACGGCTGGTTCGTTTTGTCCCGGCATCCGGTTTACATAACCGACAAAGAATATCTGGACCTGGGCGTGGTCTCGGATCTTCACCTATCGGCTAGGCAGGCCAGTTACAAGCTTGTCGCCCCGCAGATAATCCATGGGGCCATGGAATCAGAGTCGCCTTACCTAGGCCAGCTTTGCCACCAAGCCCTGGAAACTTCCCAGCGCCTGATGAAATCCATTGGGGCCGAAAGCGACGCCCTAATCGTGGCCGGTGACGCCTTTGACGTCCTTAGAAATCTAGATCCCCTAGTGGTGGAATCGAAAACCCTGGCCTTAAGAAGCTCCGATGGGCCCGGCGAGTCGCCTTTGGAGGACCGGTTACCGGAGCCGACGCAAACGCCTCAGCCGGGCCAGCCGACCAATCCCGACGAGTCCCCACAAAGCGCCGAAAAGGAAATCAGGATGAGCACGGCGGAGTTGTGGGAACACCTGGATTTCAAAAAACACGAAAAAAAGGCCCCAAATTACCCCTTCTATATCGACGCCTTGATGTTCATGGGCCTGTTACTTGACTATTACAAGGAAACGGGCAAACCGGTTTTTTACATCACCGGAAACCATGAGGGTTATGAAGTGCCCTACGGTATCTCGCCAAGGCCGATGTTTATGAACAATAACGTTTTCGTCTTTCGGCCCAATCCGGGCATACCGTCCGATCAAAATCTCACCTTTTACGAGGCCGCCCTGTTGTTTGGGGAAAAATACAGCTTCCTTGGTCGGATAGCCAATTTTAAAAAGGAGAATTTGGCCTGGGCTTACCGCTGGATCACGCCTTGGAAGGATTGCCTGGTCAATTGCGCCAAAAACCAGAACCTATTGCTTTTGGGCTGGGATGACGACGAAAACTTTTTATGGTCAGCCATATCGGGCGGCGGCTCCCTGCCCCGGGCCGGTTCGGCCTTTACCGATAACCAGCTGAACCTACTTAAGCGCATGACGGGCCAGGGTGACAAATTTAACGCCCTGGCCTCCCATTTCACCTACGCCAATTTTGACCTGGAAATTCCCTTACATAAGCAAGATCAGGAGCTGTCCGGAACCTGGTTTTTGTCGCTGGAAAAAACCGATACCGGCACCTTTGAGGAAAAACGCACGGCCGTGTATTCGGAACTGACCGGGGGTAAGGTTAAGCTGACCGTCTCGGGCCATTCCCACCGAAGCGGCGCCTATACCTGCCTTAGCGATGGCTTGGTCGATGGGCTAAAACTAGGCGATTCCAAAGGCGGCCCGGGGGGGGTTAGTTTGTCCGAAGGGAACCGCTCGATTAAATCCGTTGACCCAAAAGAACAGTTCCCCGGTAACGTGGCTTGTCTGGTCTCGGGTTCGGGGGGGCTGTATTCGTACCAAAACCTTAACCACCAAAAGTTGTCGGACATTGATAAACCCCAGGGAATGATAATAAAATGCGATCCGGCGGGGAACTTGGAAAAGGTTGACTACGTCCGGGACGCTTCTTCCCCCAAACCTCGCCTGGCCGTGCGCTGCGATTACCTTTGGTACGAAAACCGTACGCAAATGTTCTTTGAAAGGCCGGATACGGAGAGGAAAGGTGACATCGTCGCCTCGGGAAAAAGTAAATCCGAGGGAAACTACAATATTTACTTAAATCCCAAATGGTTGTATTTTCTAAATAGCGAAAGACACATCCATGACCGCGATCTGCCCATAGCTAACTTTACCCTCCATTGCGTATGCAAAATCGGTTACGAATATTTCCAGTCGCACTTCGTAACGCTAGAAATCGAAGTCGACCCAAAATATCCCCTAAAAAACCATAAAGACGTGCCGGAATACCAACTCAAGGGCGGGCCGGATACCGTTCGCGAGTTCATGGCTAAAAGGTTACTTTTGGGCTTCGCCGATAACGACGAGGCGATTTTGTACTTTCTGTCCGTTCATTTTAACAAAGCCCACCCCATCGCCCAGCACTACGATCTTTCCTCGCCGTGGTGTTACCCCGTGACCGTCAACGCCAATAAGACGGTAATAAAACGGAAATTTGGCCGGGACGGCGAATTGCCTCGCTACGACCTTTTGATGAAAATTCCCGAGTATAACCCGACGGTAAACAGAAAGTAAAAACGCGCCCAATTGACCGCCCCCGAAAAGGCCCGAAAAAGCCCAAAAAGCCCAAAATAACGATTAAAACGCATTGTTCCAAAACGATCCATTCCACAAACGCTTAGCTCCAAAAACTATTCGCTCCACAAACGATTTGGCCAAAAGCGGTTCCGACAAATTTTTACCCCAATAAATTCGTCCCAATCACGGGAGGACAATTCATGGCCCTTAGTACCGACTTAGTGACCGTAAACATGACCGCGGCCGCCATGGCCGCCAATCCCTCCAGTTTAAGCGGTCGGAACATCACTTGCGACATAGACGGCGATTTTGTCCTGGAAAACGCCGTGATCAAAAGGGCCACTTTCACCAACTCGAAAATTTGGCGCTCCACCGTCCGAAACGTGACCTTTGAAAATTGCACCTTTTCCCGTACCCAGTTCATGTCCACGACCTTTGAGAACGTCACGTTCAAGGGGGGAAGCGTTAGCTACAGATCCGGCTCGAGGAACGATAACGAGGTCAGTTTTGAGGACGTCAGGTTCATAAACGTGGTGGTCGATGGCGTTTCCTTAAACGAGGGCTACTTCCAAGTAACCAGCCGCGGCGGTAACCTAACCCTTAAGAACCTAACCAACGTCAGAAACAAATTCGTCTCTTTTTATATTGGCAATTCCAAGGTGGTCATGGACAATTGCAAAGCCAACGGAGAGTTATTCGCCGTCCTTAGCGGCGAACGGACCACGGTTTACGTAAACAACTGCGAGTTTGTTAAGTATTCGGGCATCGGCGGAAACTGCAAGTCCCTATACATCAATAACTCAAAGTTTTTAAAGTTTTCCTACATCGGCGGCGGGGATACCACGGTCATCGAGAACTCGGTTTTG
>JAITLH010000249.1 GCA_031277995.1 Deltaproteobacteria bacterium | reverse complement strand
AGGGCAAATTTTATAATCGCGATTGTAATTTAGATACAATATTAAAACCTGGTTTGGGAGTTAGGTTTGAGCTTATGAGGTCGATTTTGTTTTAAACTGAGGGGAGTTGGGTGATTTAGGGTAGCAAGGTTGGGGCCCGGTTTTAAAGATTAGCGACGGGAAGATATTTTTTTAATAGACTATTTTACTAAATCGCGGTAAAGTTGGGTATGGTGAATTGGCCTTAGGGGGAAAAACATTAGGGCTGGGATTTTGGGAAGCTGGGAGAAAAGGGCTCTGAAGTGACCCATAATTACGCCTTTTTATTTTGGGAAAAATTTGGGTTTTTTTTCGGGCCAAGGTGAGAAATTCGGCGAAATTTTGGCTTAAATAGCGTTTTGGGCTTTTAAAAACTTTTAAAAATAGCGTATTGTTAATTCTACATTTTTGTGATATTGTACTTTCGTTACCTGCATGGTCTTTGATGTGGTCTGGACCTTGTGGAGGGCGCCCTAGCGGCCCAATGGCTTTTTCGCGCTTTGGATAAGCCAAAAGGGAATCAGTTGGCCTATTTGGCCTTGGCTCCGGACTAGGGTAAACGCGAACGGTCCACTGGGCTGGCCGTTTAAACTATTGGTTTGTTTTATCCCTTATGAGCGCCGCCCCTTTCGGGGGCGTTTTTTTAAGAAAAAAACGCTAAAGGACGATAACTTAAAGGGGCCTTACGCCCTTTTAAACAGACCATTTTGATCGGTGTTGTATGTCGTTGGAACCCCCTAATATTTGCCCAAAAGCTTTTATTAACGTTTTAAATCCTCTGAGCCTGTCATCGATTTATCTCGCCTTACTTGCCTATCGTCGACGCCACGGGACGTAACTAACGTAACGCTCTTAGTTCAAAACGATTCCTTCAATCGTTTGAATTTTTGAGACTATTAGCCTGCCGTTCTCATTGGGCCTTATTTTTTAAGGCCTTGGCTAGTTAGTTAACACAGCCCCCAAACGTGCCATTATGCCTGCCCCATTCATAAACTCGAAAAAAGCCGCGTTAACGCTTGACGACGGCACGATTTTCCTTGGCCAATTGGTTGGAAACGTCTCCGAAGCCCAAGGCGAGGTAATCTTCATTACCGCCATGAGCGGCTACCAAGAAGTTTTGACCGATCCCTCATACCACGGTCAAATCGTGGTTTTTACCACCGCGCACGTCGGAAATTACGGCACCAATAAGCGCGTCGACCAAGCCCCGCCCATCCAAGCCGCCGGAGCCATCTTTCATGAGCTTTGGCAACCCCGGGTCACCCACTGGCTCTCGGAAAACACCCTGCCCAGTTACATGAACCAAAACGATCTGGCCTTTTTGACCGGGGTCGATACCCGGGCCTTGACCCTTCACATAAGGGAAAAAGGCGCCAGAAACGGCTGGATCGGCCCCTTGGTCGATCCCGAAATCGCCAAACAAAAGGCCAAAAACGTCATCCCCATGACGGGCCGGGATCTGGCCCTGGAAGTGACTTGCCAAGAAAGGTATTTTCTTGAGGCCATCCAGGACGCCCCCAAAAACACCAACGAAGAAAAGTACTTGGACAGCCCCCAGATGGCCTATCCGTCCGGGCCCAAAAAACGCGTGGCCGTTTTGGATTTCGGCATTAAGAAGGCGATCCTTAGAAACTTGCGAAAACAAAACCTGGACCTGACCGTATGGCCGGCCAACACCTCCTTCGAAGCCATCATGGCCGAAAACCCGGACGGCTTGTTTCTGGCTAACGGTCCCGGGGATCCGGCGGCCTGCGATTACGCCATCAAGGTGGTCAAAAAGGCCCTGGAGCTGGATTATTTTCCCATTTTCGGAATTTGTTTGGGTCACCAGATCATGGGCTTGGCCGCGGGCGCCGATACCTATAAACTCCCCTTTGGCCATCACGGCCTAAACCATCCGGTCCAGGACCTAGGCAGCGAAAAAATTTGGATGACCTCGCAAAACCACGTTTTTTGCGTCGATCCCCAATCCCTCCCACAACAAGTTGTCGTCACCCACATGAACCTAAACGACGACACCGTCGAAGGCTTAAAGTGGCTAAACAAGCCCGCTTTTTGCGTACAATTCCATCCGGAAGCCTCGCCCGGTCCGCACGACGCCGTTGGGCTTTTCAAAAAATTCCGCACGTTGCTTGATGGAGGGACCCATGCCTAAAAACGGTGAATTGAAAACCATAATGATCTTGGGCTCGGGACCGATCGTCATCGGCCAGGCTTGCGAGTTTGATTACTCGGCCACCCAGGGCTGCAAGGCCTTAAAAGAAGAGGGCGTGAGGCTCATTCTTTTAAATTCCAACCCGGCCACCATCATGACTGACCCGGATCTTTCCGACGGTACCTATATCGAACCGATGACCGTGGAAGTGGCCGTTAAGATCATTGAGAAAGAAAACGTTGACGCCATTTTACCAATCCTTGGAGGACAGACCGCTTTAAACTTAGCCATGGATCTCTATAAAGGGAACCATCTGGCCACCCGTAACGTCAAGATGATCGGCTCCACCCCCGAGGTCATAGAAATCGCCGAAAGCCGCCAGGCTTTCAGGGAAAAAATGACCGGCCTGGGGTTGGAGATCCCGGCCAGCGGCTTGGCCCACAGCATTGACGAGGCGCTGGAGATCGCCCAAGTCACGGGTTTTCCGGCCATCGTCAGGCCTTCCTATACCCTGGGAGGAAACGGCGGCGGCGTGGCCTTTAACTCGGACGAATTGAACCTACTGGCTTGGAGGGGTTTGCAAGCGTCCCCGATCCATCAAATCCTGGTTGAGGAATCGCTCATCGGCTGGAAAGAGATGGAACTGGAAATGATTAGGGACAGCGCCGACAACGCCATCATCGTGTGCGGCATCGAAAACGTCGATCCCATGGGCGTCCACACGGGCGATTCCGTCACGGTCGCGCCCATCCAGACCTTAACCGACGAAGAATACCAAGCCATGCGCGACGACGCCTTAAGGGTGGCCAGAAACGTTGGCTTAAACGGCGGCTGCAACATCCAATTCGCCATTAACCCCATGACCGGCCGCCGGGTGGTCATCGAAATGAACCCCAGGGTGTCCAGGTCTTCGGCCTTGGCTTCCAAGGCCACCGGTTTTCCCATCGCGAAGGTGGCTTCGAAACTGGCCATCGGTTACACCTTGGGCGAACTCAAAAACGACATCACCGGAAAATCGGCTTGTTTCGAACCGGCCTTGGACTATTGCGTGGTCAAGGCGCCCCGCTTTAATTTTGAAAAGTTTCCCGGGGCCTCAAGCTTACTCGGTTTGGAGATGAAAGCCGTTGGCGAAACCATGGCCATCGGTGGAAATTTTAGGGAAGCCCTCCAAAAAGCCATACGGGGTCTGGAGATTGGCCAATCCGGGCTAAGCTCATCATGCTTAAGACTGCCTTCTAACAAAACGGCCGACGAGCGCTTGGCCCTGGTTAGGGAAGCCCTGCCCAAGCCTTACCCGGAAAGGCTTTCGTACGTCTATGAAGCCCTGAAGCTGGGTTTGGAAGCCCCCGAAATCATAAACCTTTCCGGCCTGGATCCTTGGTTCGTCAGCCAAATCGAGCTAATCCTGGAAGCCGAAAAGTTTATTTCCGGCCCCTTGGCCGAAAAACTTAGCCAAGGGGACGAGATAACCCCGGACGATTGGCGTTACGTTAAGGCCCAGGGCTTTAGTGACGATCGGATCGCGGAACTGGTCTTACTGGCAAAACCGGAACTTAACATAAACTCCGGCCAGGTGTCCCAACGGCGCCGGGAGGCCGGGGTAATCCCGCACTTTAAGCAGGTCGATACCTGCGCCGGGGAGTTTTTGGCCGGGACGCCTTACTATTATTCCAGCTATGACTCGCCGGTATCCCCGGAGCCGGAAACGGCCCCAATCAAAAACGACCCCCCCAAGGTCATGATATTAGGCGGCGGGCCCAACCGGATCGGCCAGGGCATTGAGTTTGATTACTGTTGCGTCAAGGCCACCCAGACTTTTAACGACATGGATTTCACGACCATCATGGTCAATTCCAACCCCGAAACCGTCTCCACCGATTACGACGCCGTGGGTAGGCTTTATTTTGAGCCGGTCACCTTGGAAGACGTCCTGGCCATATTTGACAAGGAAAAACCGGACGGGGTCATCGTGCAACTGGGCGGCCAAACGCCCCTAAACATCGCCAAAGCCTTAAAGGATCGGGGCGTCCCCATATGGGGGACCGATCCCGACTCGATCTTCCAAGCCGAAGATCGCCACGGCTGGAATACCCTGGTCGAGAAATTGGGCCTTTCGCAACCGCCCGGCGGGATGGCCGCCGACGCCCAATCGGCCATTGAAATCGCCAATAGGATCGGTTACCCGGTCATAGTCAGGCCCTCCTTTGTCCTTGGGGGCCGGGCCATGCGCATTATCCACGACGAGGGCGATCTTTTAAAGTACGTTGACGGTTTTAAGACCTACGGCCTTAACCTGGGGCCGGATAACCCGATCCTGGTCGATAAATTTTTGGACCAAGCCACCGAGGTTGACGTTGACGCCGTGGCCGATCTACGCGAGGTCGAGATCGCCGCCATCATGGAACATATTGAGCGGGCCGGGATCCATTCGGGCGATTCCTCATGCACCATTCCGCCCATAACTTTGTCCAAAAAGATCCAAAAGCAAATAATCGAGCAAACCAAACTTTTGGGCTTGGCCCTTAAAGTCAAGGGGCTAATGAACATACAATTCGCCGTGACCAGGGATGGCGAAATTTTCGTTTTGGAAGCCAACCCCAGGGCCTCCCGGACGGCCCCCTTCGTGGCCAAGGCCACGGGTAGGCCCCTTATCCAAGCCGCGGCCAAGATCATGGCCGGGCGGAGCCTGGAAGAAGTTAATTTCAAGGGTAACCCCTGGCCGGATTATTACGCCGTCAAGGAAGCCGTTTTGCCTTGGAGCCGCTTTAGCGGGGCCCGGGTGGAATTGGGCCCGGAAATGCGCTCGACGGGCGAGGTCATGGGCATGGACGATAATTTTGGCCTGGCCTTCCTAAAGGCCCAAGCCGGGGCCGGGCTTATCGTTCCCGATTCGGGCAAAGTGATTTTGACCATATACGACGGGGACAAAAAGGCCATGCTGCCTTTGGCCGAAAAACTCCATGAATTGGGCTACGAATTTCACGCCACCGGCGGAACCTGCGAAGCCTTAAAAACCATGGGCATCGAGGCCGAAAAAGTAGAAAAGCTAAGAACCGTAAGGCCAAACATCGTTGACTTTTTAAAGAACAATACCGTTCAGTTGGTGGTCAATACCGCGTCCGGGAAACGGGCCGACAAAGACTCGGTTGACATCAGGGCCGAGTCCATAAAGCGCAATATCCCCCTAATCACGACCATAGCCGGTCTTGAAGCCGTGGTCAAAGGGCTCCAGGCCAGGAAAAAAAGCCCTTGGCATATAACTTCCATTCAGGACTATTACAAACGGGAACCCTTAACCGCCCAGCCCTTGGAAAACGCCCCTTTGGGCGCCAACCCCAGGGATTTTTCCGCCAAAAGCCAATACTCGAAAGCGAACCTGGGCCTAAACCCCCCAGCCCCCAAAGGCGGCAACGGCTCATCGATTGAGGCCCCAAAGGCGGCCGCAAAGGGCGGAAACGGGGCCTCGGCGGGCGACCATGGCTCCCCAAAGCCGAGCGTAACCGCCAAGGACCTTTCGAAAGGCCCCGGCGCGCCCACGGGCTCGCCTAAAGGCGGCCCAAACGGTGACTCCCCAACCTATGCCCTAAACGCCGCCCCAAACCGGGGCGGCAAGGGCCGCTCCAAATAGGTCAAAGCGTTTGGTTTTCATAAAAGGGACTTGGCTTTAGGGTCAAGTTCCTTTATATTGATTCGAGCCTGGTTTCCGGCCAAGTTTTTAGCCTGGCTTCTGGCTTGGTTTCTCCCGGTGAGCGGGGCCTAGGGCAAACGGGCTTAACGAATTTCCATAATCGAGCGTGGGTAAAAAACCGTCGGAGAAATTTTCTGGCGGGAGGTTTTTTTATAGCGAACCGTTTTTTTAACCTTGGGCCAATTGGGGTTTAAAACAAGGCTAGTGGGTAACTAAAAAATAAATTTGGAGCGAGAAAAGAAAAAAATAATAGCTGACTTTG
>JAITLH010000245.1 GCA_031277995.1 Deltaproteobacteria bacterium | reverse complement strand
TACCCAAGCCCTGGAAACTGAATTCGTTGACGTTGGGTCAAAATTTACCGAAGAAGCCCTAAAAATTCACTACGGGGTAAGCCCCAAGCGTAATATCAGAGGCATGTCCACTGAGGACCAAGAGCAAACGTTAAAAAAAGAGGGCGTGGAATTTTTTAAAGTGCCCATGCTGGTGAGGAAATCCTCAGCGTCTTAACCAATGGTTTTTCTCGTCACGACGTCCGTATCGACTGGGCCAAAAGGCCTAGCCTATACGGGCGTATTTTTTTTATAAGTAACCGCGTAAGATTAATTAATTTATTTTTTTTACTTTTAGCCATTTTCATACCCTAACTTTATATAATTTAGCTTTTATAACCTATCCTTAAATCACCTTTCCCTGACTTTAAACTCCCCTATCTCCCATAAATTACCGCCTTAAAAACGTCAAAGTTTTAGTTTTTGGCCGGGTTTTCCCATTAACGGTTCAGGCCCAAGGCTGTAAAGCCAAGGCCAAAGCCGAGGTTTTTTGACGAATTATGTGGGAGGCAGCGACGGATTAATGCTGGAGATTTTTTCGTAAAGATTAAAGATTATAACAAAATTCCTAGAGGTTTAGTTGATTTAATAATGGGGGAAGTCTGATTTCTTTAAAGGTTGACTTTATCCCAATTAACGTATAAAATAAAAAAGACAAAGACGCATAATGCAACGTTTCAAAGTTACTGATAACACAAACTATTGACTTTTTAGAATAATATTAGATATTAGCAAGTCGGGTTGGGCGAGAAAATCATTGGCCGTGCCATGTGGATGGGACCCCATATGGACGGGATTCCATATGGGCTGGCGTTTTTTCGCCTTCGGGTCGAGGGTAATCGCCCTAAGAAGTTTGTCAAGCTTTTTAGGCCATTACTTGACGGGAAATAACTCATGGGATTATTTGAAGACAAAAAAAACCCCGTTCGGGAGGATTTGAGGGAACAATACCTGGATTGCGAAAGGCGTTTGAGGACTCTGGAGCTGGAAAAAATCGATCTTATCCAATCGGTCAGGCTGGCGATAAAATCCATAAGTCTGCTTTTGGCCAGGCGCGGTTACAATACCGATCTGGTCACCGTCATAAATAAGACCGAGAATCGTTTGGGCGGGGAATTGGACAGTTTGGAAGTCCTGGACCAGATGGTTAAGACCGTGGATACCCTGGCCGGTCATGATACCACCTTCGTGCCCATGGAGGCAGACGGCGACGAGTCCGCGGGATTAGCGATATCCGATACCAATATCAAGGACGCTTTGGATAGTTTTATAACTCAATTGGGAGATTTTAAAAACAAAAGGTACGAAAATAGTACTAACGTTATCGTAAAACTCATGGAAGAGGATTCTTCTTTAGAAAGGGTTTTTCCGGTTATTATCGATCTATGCCAAAGGTTAATGTATGACTATAGTAAAGAGATAGGCAATATAACGAAACGTCTTCATTCAATAATAAGAATGCTACTTTTCATGGAAAAAGAGTATTCTAAGTTTCTAGATTTAAACATAATTAACTATACGGAAAATGAACGTAAGTTCAAGGTTCAGTTATATGAGAACCTTGACAAGATCCATAAGACGGTCAAGGGGACCGATTTTAAGGTTGACGCCGATAATCTCCTAAGCCAGCTCTCATTACGCATTGAGGGCCTTTTGGTAGCCGTCAAGAAAAAGACCCACGAGGACGCGAAATTACTCAGCACTCTCTCCCAGGAAAGAGAAGTGCTCATTAACCGCCTGGATAACGTCAGGCGCGATTACAATAATTTTGTCACCCAAAGCCACCAAACCCTAATCGAGATGGAAACCATTAAGTCCATCTCCCTAAGGGACTCCCTGACCCAGGTTTATAACCGCCGGGCCTACGATGAGCAAATCATCACGACCATGGAGAATTACGAAAAGGGCAGGCTTTCGACTTTTAGCCTCATCATTTTCGACATCGATTTTTTCCGCGACGTCAATAACAATTACGGCCATCTGGCCGGTGACAGCATCCTCACTAACGTCGGGCGCATCGTCAAGGAAAGCTTAAGGAGTGACGATTTTATTTTCCGCTATGGGGGAGACGAGTTTATCGTTTTACTGCCCGAAGCCAAGCTTAAGGACGCCTTGATGGTGGCCGAAAAACTGCGCCATCAACTCGACGTGGTTGAGTTTAAGCTCAGCCGAACCAGCGATATCAGTATCCACATAAGCATTTCGGTGGGGGTGACCGAGGTTTTGGAAGGCGACACGTCCAATTCTGTTTTCGCCCGCGCCGATAGGGCCCTTTACGTGTCCAAGAAAAACGGCCGCAATAAAGTCACCAGCGAATGATGTACCCACTAAAATGGGGGCGATCGGGCGCCTTCAACTTTTTGCCCCCAAACAGCCGTTAAAATTTTTCCCTTACTTTCTCCCTTCGCCCTCTATTCCCTTGGCCCCCTGGCCCCTTGGCCATCTGGTCCACTGGCCCCCTGGCCCCTGTCTCTCTATTCCCTTGTCCGTCTGGCCCTTTCGGCCTTTCTCCCCTCGCCAAAGGCTTAGCCTTTGTCCTTGCGCCGATCTATCCTGGTCCTGATTTTCCAATCGGGGGTATCCTCGAATTTTCCCTTCTTTTTGCCGTGGTGGATAACCGGTTCCACGTGGGCGCTTAAAGATTGGCCGGGAAGATCTTGCTTTTGGCGGCTTTTGCTTTCCTCGACCTCGGAGCGGGGCGGAACCGGCGGGCCGGAGAGCGCCTCGGGTTTGAGTTCCTTGGTTTTGTATAAATTCTCCGAAACGGTTTCGATTATCGATTGGCCGCTCTCGGCCTTGTTTACGTTGACCGAGATAATGATCGGGTTGGGGCAAAAGCGCGAGTGGACTTTTAAGGCCGCCTCCTTGGTGGGAAAGAGTTTTATGTATTCCTCGTCCGGTTTTGGGCGAAGGCCGTGCTCAAAGACGCTGGGCCAGGCCGTGGGTTTTAAACCAAAATACAGTAGTTTCGGCCTGGTATTGGGTTTTTCAAACTCGAAATTGGCTTGCTCGGGCCTAACCCTGATTCGGTTACCCTCCCTTTCCAGGGCCGCTTTTCCCCAGGGGTAATTCAATACCTCGTTGACGCTCCCCTCGGTCACCCCCCTAAAACCATCCTCGCCCTTGATCGCCGCCAAAAGCTCCTTAAAGGGCACGAAACCATCCTTGTCCGGAAGTAAACCAAACTCATCCGGGGCTACCCCCAAAACGTAAAGTAGAAACTTGTCAAGACTGTCGCGCCTTTTTTCGACATTGTGTTTGGCCATAAACTTTTCCCCTAAAATTTTTCTTCCCAATCCATCCCCTCGGCCCGACTTGGCCGAACAAAACCGCGCTATTACCTTTCCCTTATAACACCAATAAGACCCTTTGGCCAGTGCCCAGGTTAAACTCAGGGCTAGGGAACAGGCCTGATGTCAAAAATTATTACGCTGGTGGCAATCGTATATAAAACCAATAAGGTCCTTTGCCCAATGCCCTGGTTAAACCCAGGGCTAGGGAACAGGTCGGATGTCAAAAAATTATTACGCTGGTGGCAATCGTATTTAACACCA
>JAITLH010000229.1 GCA_031277995.1 Deltaproteobacteria bacterium | reverse complement strand
TGGGATCCGTTTTGTCGCGTTTCATAAAATCTAACGACGCCGCGTTTTATGGGATCCGTTTTGTCGCTTTTCATAAGATCTAACGAAGCCGCGTTTTATGGGATCCGTTTTGTCGCGTTTCATAAGATCTAACGACGCCGCGATTTATGGGATCCGTTTTGTCGCGTTTCATAAGATCTAACGAAGCCGCGTTTTATGGTATTCGTTTTGTCGCGTTTAGTTGGATTTCGCGCGTAAGCACAAAGGCTTAAAAATTTGGCGAGGGGAATAATTTTTTTGGCCAGGCCTATTGGGCTAGGAGCGCTAAGCGGGGCCAGGCCAGGCTCACCCCCTTTCGAAACGGGCCCGTAAGCGGTCAAATTCGGGGCTAGGCGGGCTTTCGCGAAGGGGGTGGCAGGGGGAGAGAAGGGTCAATGGTCCCAAGCGGCCTGGGGGCCAAGGTGGCCGTTTATAAACTAAAGGGCTAAGGGGCGATTAAAGGGGCGGGGAAACCGAGGGGGGAGGCGCTTGGTTGGAAGGATTGGGCTTGGGAAAAAAGTTTTGGGGCCTTTGGTTGCCTTTGGTCGTTTGGTTAGGGTGTTTGGTTAGGGTTTGGTTGGGGGAGATTGGCGAAAATTCGTTCGATGGGGTATAATGGTTTTCAGAGCCGACCTTTTTTCCACCTCGCCGCGAAATTTGCCCAAAGGGCCAAATCTCGTTGGCAGGGGATTTTTTTATCAAAAGTCCCCTTCGCTTATCTTAGAAATTGAGGATAGTTCATGATTATCATTGGAGAAAAGATTAACGGCACCCGAAAAATGGTGGCCCAGGCCATCGCCAGCCGCAACGAGGACTTCATTAAGGAATTGGCCCTAAACCAGTTTAAGGCCGGGGCTTTTCATTTGGACGTGAACGCCGGGACCTTGCCGGCCAAGGAACCCGAGGATCTGGTATGGCTAATCGAGCAAACCCATAAGGCGGCGCCCGAGGCCATCATTTGTCTGGACAGCGCCAATCCCGAGGCCTTGTCGGCCGGGCTGGAAAAGGTCAGTTCCTACAATCCCTCAAAGATCATGGTTAATAGCCTCTCCGGGGAAAAGGCCCGGGTGGAGGGGGTTTTGCCCCTGGCCGCCAAGTATAAAACCGAGCTTATCGTTTTGGCTTTGGACGATAAGGGCATACCGCCCGAGACCCCCGGAAGGATGGAAATAATAAGGCATCTGGTCGGCCTCTGTCGGGACCAGGGCCTTAACGACAGCGACCTTTACATCGACCCCTTGGTCATGACCATCTCGACCAACAGCCGGGCCGGGCTTATTACCCTGGACACGATTAAGGCCATCAGGGAAGAATTTCCCGAGGCCCACGTCACCTGCGGCCATTCCAATATCAGCTTTGGCATGCCCCTTAGATCCGTAATTAACCAAAACTTCATGGCCCTGACCCTTTACGCCGGGCTCGACTCGGCCATAACCGACCCGGAAAACCGGGACCTCCGGGCGGCCATATTGGCCACGGAAGCCTTATTGGGCCAGGACCGCCACAACCAAAAATACAACAAGGCCTTTAGGGCCAAACTTATCGGCCCCCCGGCGTGACCGGCGGGGCTTAACCCCTGGGTTTAGGCCCCGAACGAAAAAAACCCTCCCCTTGGGCTAACCCGTAAGGGAGGGTAACTTAAAAGCCCCCAAAAACCCCGGAGGTTTTTGGGGGCTTGGCGTTGGGGGTTAGTATTTCCCGTATTTGAGGCCGGCCTCGATCATGGCCTTAATCATCTCGGGCCTGCCCTCGTCGGTGACCGTGCCCGTGGCCAGCATAAAACCGCCTCCGGGCGCGCACTCATCGATTAGGGCCTTAACGTAGTCATCCACGTCGGCCGGGGTGCCGGCGTGGAGAATCGACGAGGGAACGTTACCGATTAGGCAACAATTCTCGCCGACCGTTTTCTTTAGCTCTTTCATGTCGGTCTTGTCGATCATCCAGGCCACCGAGCCCTTCGGGAGCTCGTTTAGGTAGTCCATCCTCTGGTTGTAACCGCCCTCGGCGAAGGGGACGGGCACGCCGCCGGCCTCGATGATGCCCTCCATGACTTTTTTGAGGCTTGGCCAGTAGAATTTTTCAAACTGGACCTTGCTCATAAAGCCGTCGGCGCCCTTATGGAGGGGCATGAAAACCAAGGGGTTTCCGCTGGCGTCTATGGCCCGTATGGCCATGTTTAGGGCCAAGGGGGTCAAGGCGTCCATGGCCGCGATCAACCGATCCCCGTTGCGCCTTAGATCCAGCATGGCCGTCTTAAAGCTCCTAAGGGTATCGGACAACGTGTCAAAGGGCGCCTTGGAAAAACCCCCGGCCGACGGCGGATAGCCGTCGCACATGAGCTTTCCGATGAGTTTTCCGATCTCGCCCATCCAGGCCAAGGTCATCGAGCCCACCTCCATGAGCTTTTTTAAGCTCTCCTGGACCTCGGGGAGGCCAAAGGGGGCCAAAAAGCCGGTTAGGTTGGGCAGCTCGATAAACTCGGAGCAATAGGGCAATTGGGTAAAACCCGAAAGGACCCCGCAAAACCTGGGGATGTAGCGCCTAAGCCACCAATCGGTGGGATCCTGGGCCAGCTCGTCGTATTCGCTGGCCTCGACCAACCAATCGTGCTCAAAGTACCGGTAGATGCTGTCCTCCGGAACGCCGCCGGAACCCGGCCATTGATACAGCTTATAGTCCAGGGCCTTCATGATCGGGATGGGGGCGACTATGCCGATTATCCCGAAGGCGTCAAAGCCGTATTCCTTGACGAACTTTTCCCAGATCTCCACGGCCTTTCCGACGTCGGACATGACCTCCCTGGGCGTGGTGCCCAGGGCGTAGGCCGGAAAGTAAGTGTAGTTTGGATAGATGGGAACCCGGTCCGGGTTTTTTTTGAGCTCAATGGCGTCGATCATTCGACCGACGCGGCCCTGGTAAGCGGCCTTGGTCTCGGGGCTGGTAAAGGGCACCCCGGGATCGAGCCACCTTTCGAATCGGGCCTGTCTTTTTTCTTGCCAAGTCGTCATGGCAATCTCCTTTCGGGCCCTATTCGAGGCTGTTTAGGTAGGAAACGTTGGTCATGGCGTCGTTCGCGAAAACGTCGGCGCCAACGTATTTGAGGATGTGCTCATCGATTTGGGAGCCTCCCAAAAGCACCTTGACCTTGTCCCTTAGCCCGGCTTCCTTGAGCTGATCGACCACGGCTTTCATGGGATCGTAGGCCAACGTCAGCAGGCCCGAAAGCCCCAGGAGCTTGGGGTTAAAGTTCTTGACCTCCTCGACGATGGTCGCGATCTTGACGTCCTCGCCCAGGTTCTTGACCTCATAGCCGGCCAGCTCCATCATGGTTCCGGCGATGTTTTTGCCGATGTCGTGGATGTCGCCCTCCACGGTCGCGATAAGGACCCGCCCCTTGTTCGGGCCGTTCTCAAGGGAACCCTTGAGAAAGGGTTTGATCTTTTCGCTTCCGGCGTTCATCATCTCGCCGGCCAAGATGAGTTCGGAAACGAAATACTCCCCGGCCTCAAAACGCTTGCCTACCTCGGTCATTCCGGCCTGGTAGGCGTCCAAAATCGCCTTGGGGTCCTTTCCGTCCGCCAAATACTTGTCCGTTAAAGCCATGAGCTCGTCTTCGAGCATGTCGGCCATGGCCGTGGTTATCTTTTCCATGGTTACCTCCGCCGTTCAGAAGGACGCGCCAAACGCCTGTCCCTCCGGCATCTTTGTAAAATGGTCCCAACCTTATCGGCTCAAATAAGCTCGGGCTTCGCCTTCCCGGTAAAATTTCAAAGCGTTCATTCGCCCCGGCCGGGTCAGAAGGCCAAGGTCGCGAAGGACCCAAAAAACCGAGACCGCCCGCGACCATTAAGCGAAATCATCGCCTGAAATCCCCAGGAATGATTCGACTATCGTAATACGCGATTACTATAGACAACAAAACTCTAGAGAACATTTTCGGGCCCAAAAAGTAGCCCCCGCCCGGGAAGCCAAAAAACGCCCAAAAATCGTCCAAAAATCCATCGCCGGCCAAAACCCGGTAACCGGCGCGCCCGGCCAAGCGCGTGACCTATTTTTCGCTTACCCGCCGGCCCCAAAAAAAAGCCTTTGGCCAAAACCAAGCGAAAAAATCGCCAAACCTTAAAATACCTTACCCCGTAAGCGATCGGGAGGATTGGCCCAAAAAATCCGGTTCCAAAATTTAGGTTAAAACAAAAGCGCTTGGGCCAAAAAAACCGGCCAAAAACCCCTTCGAAAACCCTTAAAAAACCCTTAAAAAAATTCTTAAAAAACCCCGCCAGGCCTTACGGACCTTACGTTCCGGGACCCATGGCCCCAATGGATCCATGGAGGCCAAAAACCCCCGGCCAAAAATTCCTGGAATTCCCCGCCAAGTTCCTTGGGTTCGCCCTTGGGCGATTCGCGACAAATTAAAATTAGGCTAATAAAGTTAGATCAGTTGACCCTAAAATAAAGACCTTTAGTGGACCGAATCAAATTGGGAAAGGCGGGTTAAATCGAAAAAAGATTTTTTCGGAGAGGTATTTTAAGTTTATTATAGCACCCCGGAACCTTAAAAGCAATAACCAAACCATTACGCTTTGGTAATAACCGTCGCGACTCAGGTTTAAACGACTTAAATAAGGGGAAATACAAAGAAAACTTATTTTTATCGAGTCACAATCAATCTATAGCCATGGCTTAAGCTTACTTTTATATTTTCTTTTGGCTTATAAGCTAGTTTAACCCATCATATAAATTTATTTCACGAACTAAAAAACTTTTTAAACTCTTTAAATTATTTATAAAATTATGGTTAGAAATATAATTTTAAGTCTAGACAAAATGGCATTTAAATAAATCAAATCACGTAAATTTAATCCA
>JAITLH010000222.1 GCA_031277995.1 Deltaproteobacteria bacterium | reverse complement strand
TTTGCGTTGTTTTGACTTTACTACCCAGTTATTAAGAACTTATTAAGTTAAAATTACTGAAAAGCAAAACCTTTTTTTGGCGCCGACGCGCCGCCCCTAACTTACTTAGGTTTGGGCGTTAGCCAAGGCAGAGGAGGACGATGGTTTAAACCGAAAATCTAAACCACCATTTTTAGAGAGGGTTCCTAAACGGTTTAGGTTTGATTATGAGAAATACTGAGGAAGAAAGTGGTTGGAAAGGCGTAAATCCTAATTCATGTTGGTCTCCCTTTTTACCCTAAGCGGAAGATTCCCACCCGGGCCAGAACCCAAACCCGACCTTGCGAATTTCCTTGGCCAGCCTGATTAAGGCAAGTAAAAAAACCCACCGTCTCCCAAAACCCTTACTAGATAAGGGCTTTTCTGATAGCGGGCCAATGAAACCCGGTCAAGATTTTTGACCGCGTGGCCAATGGCCAGGACAGTTACGGCCAAGCGCGGCTCCGGCTTATCCCAAATCCAGCCGAGCCAAAGCTCCGGCTAGGCCCAAATCCGGCTAAGCCCAAATCCAGCTAAGCCAATGAAGGGGTTTAAGCCAACGAAAACCCCAAAAATCAGCCTGGCCATTAAG
Organism: Deltaproteobacteria bacterium; assembly: GCA_031277995.1. GTDB lineage: Bacteria > Desulfobacterota > Desulfarculia > Adiutricales > Adiutricaceae > JAIRNQ01. Next base: position 5,579 of record JAITLH010000222.1, on the reverse strand, counting down.
TTCCAAAACCGGGCGTCAAAAATACGACTGGGGGCTTCAAAACGCCTTAGCAACAATCGAGCCAAAGGCGCCGCGGGCGGCTCCACCAGTCACCTTTGTGGGCTAGATCCAACCGGATACATTATGCCCTGGTATTGACATTTTAACTTTGATGAAACCATTACTTTCATACTCTGTTCTAAAAAATGAGATTAATTTATATTAAAAAAAATTCATCAAGTCAAGCTTTTTTTTGAATGGTATAGTCTTATATATTTACAATTTCACCCGGCGACTTAATTAATATCCCCCCATTTTTTCGATTAACCTGAAGGGATATAGATCCACACCATGAAAACAACTGAAATTAAATCTTTTTCCTGTAAAGTTATTTAAAATCCCAGCCCCGAAACGCCTTACCAAGGGCTTCCCAGCTACCTCCCCGCCGCCAAAAAAAACTGACGAAAAACTGACCACCCCTTGGCCCAACCATCAAATGAGTCACCCTGCCTCGGGATTTCATGACTTAAAAATTTAAACCCTTGCCCCCTCATAAACTAGCCCGTAAACGCCTGAAATTGGCCATAGGCGACCTTTTGCCCCTCTACCCCCCCCACAGCCCAAAGTCCCCAAGCGCTTCCAGACCCCTTCTTGACGAAAACCGCGACTACCCCATCAAGCCGCCTTGGCCGAGGCCCTGGCCAAGGTCCTAGTCCGCCGCGACTATTGGCTTATGGGCAGCAAAGTTCATATTGACAATTACTACATAAGCGCAACGAAGACGTTTTAAAGCGCAATCATAAGCGCGATCCAAAGCGCAATGGAGACGTTTTTAAAGCGCGATCATAAGCGCGATTCAAAGCGCAATGGAGACGGTTTTAAAGCGCGATCATAAGCGCGACTTTGAATTGCGCTTATGGACCGCGGCTGGATTGTTAAGGAAGCGTCAGGTACTTTTGCGTCAATGTAACCACTCTCCAATCCAAGCCTTGACAAAGCAGGTCTTGACGCGTATACTTAAGTGTTCTCATTCACTAGTCTATTTTGGTTCGCCGCCGTCTGGTGATATGTAACAAAGTGAAATTATTGGAAAATATCTCGGAACGGCCTGGTGCTGACAATCGGGACATAAGCGTCCACTAGGCGCAAACTATCCGCGATTGTGGGAAGATAAAGGGCCTTGAGTATTTTGGCTAAGCCTGGGCCAATTGGCAGGGCGCGAGTAAACCTAAACCGGGGCCAAGGGCAAAAATGGGCGGAGACAGCAGGCCTGGAACGAGGAAAAATCAAACATGTACTCCAACATGATAAAAATGTCCGCCGACTGCGATTTCAAAGACTTTGTGGATCGTTTGGATCCGTTTAGTTGGCTTAAAAACATATGCGCTTTTGCCAATGGCATCGGCGGCACTCTCTTTTTTGGCCTGGCCCAAGACGGCCGGGTTATCGGTTTAAACGACGCCCCCTTTGACGACAACTTAATCCAGACGCAGATTAGGGCGCATATCACTCCCCGGCCTGAATATGTCATTACGATCATTAGCTCCGGTAAGGTTAAAATCATAACGCTTGTCGTTTTGGCCGGTGTGGAAGCGCCCTATTTCTGCTCCGCCAATGGGGTCAAGCGCGCCTATGTCCGAATCGGCCATGAAAGCGTTCCGGCGCCTGACCAGATCCTTAACGAAATAAGGCTTAAAGCCGGCCAGGGTACCTTTGACTCGACGGTAACCCATCTAAAGAAAAAAGATTTCAGTTTTACCTTATTGGAGGCCACTTATTTTCAAAGGACTGGGGCTCGTTTCAACAAAACCGATTACGCCTATTTCGGGCTGGTGAGCCAGGGCGATCTTTTAACCAACGCCGGAACGCTACTCTCCGATCAGGCCATCTTGGGTAACTCGCGGCTTCGCTGCGTAAGGTTGGACAGTCATGCCGGGGTAGGTCGCTTTGACGTCGTCCTCGATTACAAAGATTACGAGGGCGGCCTAATATATCTTTTAAGTAGTGGCCGCGACTTTATTAAAAACAATACAAAAGTCCCTTTTAAAAAAGACGGCCAAGGGGGATTGTTCGAACCCGATTACTCCATGGGGGCCGTGGACGAGGCTCTGGTCAACGCCCTTATTCACCGGGATTATCAAGATTTGGGCGGCGAGATTAAAATCGACGTTTATAGAGACCAGCTAACGATCTCATCGCCCGGCGCTCCGGTAAGCTGCGATGAAGTCCAGGGGCAAGACATCGAAAAAGTCATCTCCGTACGCCGCAACCCGGTCATCGCCAACTTGTTCCAGCGCCTTAAATTCATGGACTGTCGCGGCGGGGGCTTAAAAAAGATCGTGGAGGAAACGAAAAAGCTGCCCGGCTACGCCGACGACTTCCTGCCTACTTTCCATTCCACGGAAAAGTCTTTTATGGTTAAGTTGAAAAACGTGAATTACAACGGTGAAGACACGACCGCACCCGGCCAATCCAAAGAAAATATACCGAGCGATACGGAAGTGGACGTGATGCGCCTCATGCGATTGAATCCTAAAATAACCCAAGTGGAGATTGCCAAAGCCATTGGCAAATCGCGCCGAAGCGTCCAACTCTTGACCGCGTCGCTGAAAAAGAAAGGATTTGTCGATCGCGAGGGCAGTAAACATCATGGCTCCTGGGTCTTGACGGAGAAGTAAAAAGCCCAAGACCCCACATGTTGACCTAATTCTTGGCAATATCCACTATATGTTGATATCGCTTTCGACCCTTTGGCCGCGCCGTTGGACGTATGATAAATTTGCCCAATATGGTATAGGGTGGTATTATATGGGCGTTACATATTCCGGGACTAGGGTTTAGAGAACGATTGGTCCGGGAGCGAAGAGTCTTGTTTGGCCCTTTTAGATGGCCCATTGGGCTTAACTTAGCCGGTTTGGCTTAATTGGCTTAGCCCATTGGGCTTAACTTAGCCGGGTTGGCTTAATTGGTTTGGCCCATTGGGCTTAGCTTAGTTGGTTTGGCTTAATCGGCTTGGCCCATTGGGCTTAGCTTAGCCGGGTTGGCTTAATTGGTTTGGCCCATTGGGCTTAGCTTAGTTGGTTTGGCTTAATCGGCTTGGCTTAATTGGCTTGGCCCATTGGGCTTAACTTAGCCGGGTTGGCTTAATCGGTCTGGCGTTTGGGGGTCCAAGCTAGGTTTTTCTCCATTTTTGAGGTTACGTTCAATGCCCATCTATGAATTTAAATGCCAAGACTGCGGTCGGGACTTTGAGGAACTGGTCATAAGCCGTTCGGAGAAAATCATCTGCCCGGCTTGCGGCCAAGCCAACTGCCAAAAGCATCTCTCCAGTTTCCGTTGCGGCCCGTCTGGCGGCACCATGGACCTGGCCGGCGGCTCAACGTCATCTTCTTCTTCATCGTGCGGATCTTGTTCCGCGCCCTCGTGCGCTGGTTGTGGCTCAAATTAAAGAAATAAAAAACCTTAAGGTTGGGGCCAGGGGTAGCGAGCTTTCAAAGATCCAGTCGGAACTGATCATTGAGACTTTGAAGTTTCATTACCCTCACATTAATTTTACGTTCGTTCCCATAAAAACCAGAGGCGACAATCCGGAGGCCAAGCCGACCTTTGACCTTGGAGTTAAGGGACTTTTCGTAAAGGAAATCGAAGCGGCCCTGCAAAAAAAACAAATCGATCTGGCCGTCCACAGCGCCAAGGACCTGGCTTCGGACGTTCCGCAGGGGCTAACCGTCTGCCCGGCCCTTCAAAGGGAAGAGCCCTGGGACGTTTTGGTCACGGCCACGCGTCTGGACGTCTCCTTATTGGCCAGCCGTTCCTCGATAGGAACTTCTAGTTTAAGAAGACAGGCTTTCCTAAGAACTTACCGCAAAGATCTCATAATCAAGCCCCTTAGGGGCAACGTGGGGACGAGACTTAAGGCGGTGGGGAATCTTTTAACCGGGGTGGTTTTGGCCCAGGCGGCCCTTTCTCGCTTAAAACTCAAACATGAATATAAAGTCCAGGTTCTCTCCCCAGAGATCCTTCCGCCCGCCCCGGGGCAAGGCCAACTGGCCTTGGAATACCGCGAAGCCGACAAATTCATGGTCGAACTCTTACAACCCTTGAACCATTTTCCGTCGTCTTTGGCTTTCTACGCCGAACGGGCCTTTATCCGCGAAATGGGCATTGGCTGCTCTGAACCGATTTCCGCCCTTTGCACCCTAGAATCCTCGAACCGTTTGCTTGTGTCCTCGGCCATGATTTACCACGGGCAAACCTTTAAAGAAGAAAAGTCAATAAACCTACCTACGATGGTCCAACAAATCACCAACGGCCGAGTATCCTTCGCCAAAAAAGATTTCGGGCCCCAGGAATACGCCCTGGCGGAAAAATTAGGGCGTTTGGTCGCGTCCGGCCTCAAAGAAAAACAATACCAAGGCACTTTTTCGCTTTGAGGTAGCTCCCAGGGGACACGTTCCCTTAGGCCAAGGCGCCTTACGGCTCGGCTTTCGGACAAACTTACGGAGCGAAAAACCCTAAAGCCTTAAACCACAAGGCATACTTGGGCGAGGGCCGTTTGGTTAAAAACCTCGAAATGCCCTGGGCTTGGGCCTAAGAACTTAAGTTTACGGCCCTCGTTTTTAGACGAATATCGCTAGAAATCACGATTCTCCGCCGTGTTTAGGCGGCCGAAAAACTCATCCCTTGTCATCGGTGAAAGAGAAGAGTCAGGCCTTTGGGCGGACCTTTGACTTTGATGTCCCAAAAGGGACCGAAGTCTTTTTTTTGCTCTAATTTCCGGGGCCGGAGAAGGGTTTGGCGCGGGGAAAAGACCAGAAAAGTACCTTATTTGGGGCATGGGAAGGCGTGGGGGCCGTAAGGATTGAAACAAAGAACTTAGGCGATGTTTAGCCGGAAAGGCCGTAATACTTTGACCAATGGGCTTTGGGGTAGTTTGGGGAAGCCGGAAAGGCCGTGATACTTTAGCCAATGGGCTTTGGGTGGATTGGGTAAGGTTAAAAGGCCGTAATAATTTAGCCAATGGGCTTTTGGTGGATTGGGTAAGGCTAAAAGGCCGTGATAATTTAGCCAATGGGCTTTGGTGGATTGGGTAAGGCTATAAGGCCGTAATAGTTTAGCCAATGGGCTTTGGGTGGATTGGGTAAGGTTAAAAGGCCGTAATAATTTAGCCGATGGGCTTTGGGTGGATTGGGTAAGTCTAAAAGGCCGTAATACTTTAACCAATGGGCTTTGGGTTGATTGGGTAAGGCTAAAAGGCCGTAAGACTTTGACCAATGGGCTTTGGTGGATTGGGTAAGGCTAAAAGGCCGTAAGACTTTAACCGATGAGCTTGGGAAGATTGGGAGGCGTGGACAATTGGGCGATGAAAGAAAGGATGGCGCGGCTGGAGGCCAGGGCGGTTCGGCGGGCATGGTGTATTTGGTTGGGGCGGGGCCGGGCGACCCGGGGCTGTTGACGCTTCGGGGCGCGGAGGTTTTGGGACGGGCCCAGGTGGTGGTTTATGACTATTTGGCCGCGCCGGAGCTATTGGAGCTCGCGCCAACGGGAGCGAGGAAAATTTACGCGGGGAAGGTTGGGGCCAAGCACACTTTTAAGCAGGA
>JAITLH010000211.1 GCA_031277995.1 Deltaproteobacteria bacterium | reverse complement strand
ATTACTGACTCGACGTGCTTGCGAGCCTCTAAAGGAGTAAAGTTAGTATCATCAGTGATACGAGAGACAATTTTTTCTTTCGTAACGGTCATGAGCGGAATCCTAAATATTATGGTCGGCCAACGGTACGCGTTAAGCTCTGACCGACAAACCATCGCCGGACTGGCCCCCAAACGAAAAAGCCGGCTTTCGCGCTTGGGGCGATGGCGATGAAATCAAGTAACGATAGGGAGCCCGGCCCAGTCGGCGGGGACCTCCAATGTTCGGCCCCGACCACTTGAAAACCAAAATTCGGACCCGCTTGGTTTAAACAAAGCGGGTCGAAAGGGTCTCCCGGCGGGCCAAAGTCGAACGATTTCAACGAGTTGATTATGGACGGTAAACAATGTCGTCATTAACAACTTCAGAATTTTATACAAAAGCCATATGAAAAGTCAACAATCTGACAAGCTTATGTGAATCTGAGCCAAGATGGCAATAATACGACAAAAACCCATAAATTAACGATTTTGAAGGACCAGTCCGTTACCTAGAATGACCCGGAATCGGATGGATTTGAGAACCCACCCTATTGATTATAATATCATAATCAAATAACATACTGAATAATAAAATAAAAGAAAAAAGTTAAATCTAACAAAATTTTCTAATAACAAAATTCATAACTTACAGATACCCGAGAATCAAATTTCTACGTAATCTAAACACCTTAGGATCGCAGGGTGATAAATTTCCTGGAACGAAAAAAAAATCGCTTCCAACATAAAAAAAACGTCCGGGGACCGAATAAAGCTCCCCGGATTTAAACCGGGCCGGGCCAGAATCAGGTTTTTTCCCGGGGCGGGCCATTATGGCTCCCCCAAAGGGCTTGGCCATGGGGATGAGCCGAGGGGCTTGGCCAAAAAGCCGGCGACAAAAAACCGCGCCCGGGGCCAAATAAGCGAACGAAACGAATTATTTTAAGTGGAAATTTAAATGATTTTTTGGGGGGGAGAGTAAAAGCGAGGGGCTAAAATAAAGACAAAAAACCAACCAAACGACCAAAACCAAGACGCAAAATGGCCTAGCCCATCGAAACGGGCTTAGGCCAAAGCGTTCTCAACCAAAAGTGGGCGAAAAAAGCGAGCTTCTCATACGGGGCCGGGGAGGCCCGGTATGAGAATCACTCGGTTATCGGTTTGTCGCTTAATCGGCCTCTGAGGCTGTCGACTTGGCGGCGGGCTTGGACTTGGGAGCCGCTTTGACCGCTTTGGTCGGAGCCTTGGCCGGGGTTTTGGGTTTGGCGGCGCTCTTGGGGCTGGCCTTGGAGGCGGCGGCCTTGGGAGCGGGTTTTACGGCCGCCTTGGGGGCGGCTTTGGCCGGGGCCTTGGCGGCCGTTTTGGGGGCGGCCTTGACCGGGGCTTTGGGTTTCACGGCGCTCTTGGGGCTGGCCTTGGAGGCGGCGGCCTTGGGAGCGGGCTTCGCGGCCGCCTTGGGGGCGGCTTTGGCTGGGGCCTTGGCGGCCGTTTTGGGAGCGGCCTTGGCTGGGGCCTTGGCGGCCGTTTTGGGAGCGGCCTTTACGGCGGCCTTGGTCGCGGGCTTTGGTTTGGCCTTGTCTGAGGCCTTGGACGAAGAAGCGCTAATAGTGTCAGCCACTTGACACCTCCTGAGAGATAATTAAAGAGATTATAACATATGATTTGAAAAAGGCAATAACTTTTTTTCAATCTCCAGCATTTTTTTTCTATCTTGAGATCTCGCCATTGAGATCACCTTTTTTTAAATCAGCTCATCTTAGTCATTGCAAAAAGCTAACTCTCTTATGAGCATTTCCCGGTATCCATCGGCTAAAACGTAAATTCAAAATATAAGCGTCGATCGAAAACGGACATAAGCCAAAAAATATCTATATTTTGCTCAGATAACCAACGAAAAGTTAGAGAGAACTTATACCAATCATATCGCGCCCCGTTGAAAATCCTTTAAATCACATATTATCTTGAATCCGTAGCGACCTAACTAAGAATATTAACCATACCTTCTAAGAAAATTCAGATTTTCCTAGTTTACTAAGGATTTTCAACAAAGCGACATCGGTTAGAGCTAAATATAAGGGCTTTCAAAGGTGTATTTAAGTTATGATTATTGAAATTATCTATTTTTTTTCGGACCGAGTCTAGACTCTTCAGGCTGACCCTCCAAAAAAAATTTCCTATGTCCGAAAGAAATTTTACTTTTCGAGACCAAAAAAAAATGAAATAGCCCCCACGTTGAAAAAATCGCCCATCTGGGATTCTTGAAACCGGGCTTGACCTTGAAGAAGAATATTGAGACATAAGTTAGTTTTTATGATAGCCTTTTGTCCGCATAAAAAACGTGAATTGACACTGGATTTGTCTTTCCGTTCCCAGCAAGGCCATATACTTTGGCTTCCATTAAAATTCTTTCCTTAATATTATCTAAAAGCCCTTAGATATTTGGAAGGCAAAATTTTATTTTTCATCTATCCATGTAAATTGTCCATTTTTAGTAAGACGGGTTAAATGGTTCTTTTATATCAAGGCTAAATTAAAATTGTTAAGGAAATATGTTTCAAATTTTCTCGCCCATGACCTGGCCTTGGAGGTTAAACCAAGGTCGGGTTGGCCCAATTCGCTTTGGCCAGCCCCAAAGGCCCCCTCCCCTCACCTTCCGGCCAGGCTCCGGCCAGGCTCCGGCCAGGGCCCGGTCAAGTCCCGGTCAAGATCCCCCCTAGCGCCCTGCCCGTTTTTTCCTTTAGGGGACGGGCCCTAAAATTAACTTTTGGCGAAATATCTTGGCCAAAATCTAAACCTATCCTTTAACCCCATTAGAAAAGCCACAAAGGGGTTTCGGGTCATGTTCGGCCTCGGGCGAAAATAATCTAACCGTATTAAAAAACCCTTTAGCCTTTGGACGCTTCCAGGCGGTCCCAAGATGGGCTAGCCCATGGGTTATTTAGCTATTTTTCTTGCCAAAATCAGATCGTTTTTTCCCAACTTCCTTATTTCGCGGCCGCGTTTTCCCCTTGAAGGTGAATTTAATTTTTGCTATATTATCAGGGTGTAAATTATAAATAGAGTTAAACTTCAAACTTTATAATTAACATTAGATATTTTTAAGCTTACGTAACATAAATTCTTTGTGGGATTTGTTAATTACTCGATTATTGAAACTTTAAAAAAACTTATCAGTTAATAATTTACTTATATCTTTTTAAATTACCTAAAACAACAGGTCAGAAACTTAACTATATGCTAAATATTTTTTAAAATTCATTTTTTATATAAAAATATGTTTCGGTCAAAATAACGACAAATCTGGGAGGACTTATTGACATAAAAAAAATCACGTCTCCATAAATAAATTCCTTTACATGGATATCTTATTTTTTTAAAAATAAAATATCTATGTTATACAGACCGGCCACTTTAATATATTTATTTATGGAGCCAATAGGCTTAGTTGGCCAACGACCCAGGCCCCGGACCCATTGTTTATCGGCCCGGACTATTAAGGTAAGGCCAAACCGGTCGCCAAGTCCATTAAGCCAAAAACACATTGGCGAAATTAGCCAAGTTAATGGCTAAGCCGGGGATCGAGTCCCCTAAGCCAAAATCATAGTAACGAAATTAGCCAAGTTAATGGCTAAGCCGGGGGTTAAGTCCCCTAAGCCAAAAATCAAAGGAGCCAAATTATCCTAGCTAATGGGCATCCCGGGTGCCCAGTCCCCTAATACCCCTTTGATTGGGGCTAATCGTTTGGCGTTTCGGCTAGAATATCGTGATACTAGGCTAAGGCGGTGGTTAAAAAAAATCATTCGACTAACTGATTATAACATGTTAAAATTTCTTTGTCTTTTCGCTCTTTTTATTTTTTTCAAATGGTGATCTCGGATAAATTAACGTTAAAAGTTCTTTCGGCACTGAAATACGCGGAAAAACGTTGGCCTTGAGGTTGGAATTAAGACCCGGACGCGGTCAAAAAACCGCGAGTGGGCAGGCGGATAAGTTAAGTCGCGGGCCGGAAACGGTCCCAGGGCCAAACGTATCTAAGGAGCGACCGATTAATTCTTCGAACGGACATAAAGCAATTGACTTGGGGACCGTTAAGGACTTCGGGCGGCCGGGCTTGTCCCCTAGGGGGCTGGCGGGCTCGAATTTTTTGGGCTCAAGTGGGCCAAAAACGGCCCCGCCAAGGGGCCTGGGATGGGCCGGGAGCGCTTCCAAGGGATTTTTGGGGCTAGGGTACCCGCCAAACTCGCCTGGGGCCCCTGGGGGCTTTTTTGGGGACTTTTTGGGGGATTTTTTGGCCCGAAAAGTCCCGCCCGTTTTTTTAGTGGGTTTTTTGGTTTCGTTTTTGGCGTTGGTTTTTTTGGCTAGCGGCTGCGGGACGATCATCCCGGATCTGCCCAATGTCATCGTCACCAACCAAAGGCTTGAAGAGGCTGACAGGTTACTCCAAAGCGACCCCGAAGGGCCCATTCCCAGCCCCAATATCCCGGCCGGCCTTAGGGGACAAGTCGAACCCGCGAGCGGCGACGGGACGGCCGAGGGCAAGATAACCTACTCGGTCAAAGTCACCGCCCCCGATCAGCCCCCGGGCTTGGTTGAGGCTTACGAAAAAGTCTGCAACCTAAACGTCATGAAGGATCGGCCTTTGAACTCGAGGCTGACTTTGATGGGTAGGCTTAGGTCATCCATCGAACAGGGCCAAGCGCTTTTGGGTTCTTGGGGCTATTACGAGGGGCGCGCCGAGGGTAAGCTAGAAGACGGGCCAACCAAGGGATCCTACGTCGCCTCAATTGAGTTATTTCCCGGACCCTTGTATTCCCTGGCCCCGGGCCAAGTCATTATCTCAAACTCCGTGCCGTTAACCGTCGATCCCAACGCCGACCCCAAGGGCGAGGATATCGCGAGGGAGCTGGCCCAAAACATGCTCCCGGCCGAGGATCGGGTTTTTTGCCCCACCCAGCCCGGTAGAAACCCTTGCCCGGCCGACAATTTGGAAATGGCCGGACTCAAACCAGGGGCCCCGGCCAAAGCCGATGACGTTTTGGCGGTCGTGGCCAACTTGGTCGATATCTGGAAAGATCATGGCTACCCCGCGGCCGAGGTCACGGCCAGTAAATACTCCATCGACACCGCCCAAAAAACCCTCCATTCCGAGATCGTCCTAACCCCCGGGGCCTACGTCAAGATGGGCCAAATGGTCATTACCGGAGACGATTCGGTCGAACGCCGCTACCTACAAAATTTAGTGAACTGGAAAGAAGGCCAAGACTGGAACCAGGATTTGGTGGAACTATTCCGGGAAGCCGTGATGCAGACCGGACTTTTTAAATCCGTCGAAGTAAGCCGCGGCTACGACGAGGATCAAAACGGCAACACCCCCGTGACCGTGGCCTTGGAGCCCGCCCCCAGAAGAACGGTAAGCGGATCGCTTAATTACGACACCGATTGGGGCCCGGGCATATCGGTTTCATGGGAGAATAGAAATTTCTCCGGCTGGGGCGATAGGTTCAAAATCGAAATGCCCATCTGGGAAGATCTGGCCCAGCTGGGCGTCACCTACCAAAGGCCTTACGTTTTCAACAATCCCAGGTATTCCCTTTTGGCCGAAACTTATTTGCTAAGGGAAAAATCGGACAACTATTCGCTCCTTTCCGGCTCCGTTTCCGTGGGCGTCGAGAGAATCATAAATAGCCGCCTTCGGGCCCGCCTCCAAACCAGCGTTGAATTTGGCGACCTAGACGATTACGTCACGGAAAGGACCAGATACCGCATCCTGGGCCTGCCCTTTAGTCTTTACTGGAACAATAGCGACAATTTTTTAAACCCAACCAAGGGCATCAGGGCTTCTTTTTTGCTCAGCCCTTACGTGGGTCACTATTTTAAAAACTTCAAGCTCCTAAAAGCCCGGGCCGATTTTAATTTTTACCAGTCCATCCTAGGCGGCGACAAAGTGGTCGCGGCTTTGCGGCTGGCCGCAGGCACCATTACCGGCTCGAGCCCGGAAAGTCTCCCCTCATCGCTGCGCTTTTTTGGCGGCGGCGGGCAATCGGTCAGGGGTTACGAGTATCAGTCCATCGGCCCCAAAAACGCCCGCGGGCGCCCGGCCGGGGGCTCGACCATGGCCGAGGTCTCTACCGAACTAAGATTTCGCTGGTCGGAAACCATGGGCGCCGTGGCTTTCGTTGACGGCGGCATGGTCTATAACCCCGAGGACGTGACGGCCATAGGCCGGGACTTTCTCTGGGGCGGCGGCCTGGGTTTTAGGTATTACAGCCCCATCGGGCCTTTTAGGCTGGATCTGGCCACCCCGCTTACGCCCCGCGAAGACGATTCCAAGCTCCAAATCTACCTTAGCTTGGGCCAGAGTTTTTAAGCTTTAGGGGGAAAAACCCCACAGGCTTTGGTTTTTTTGGGTTCCGAGAAAAAAAACCCCATGGGCTTTGGTTTTTTTGGGTTCCGAGAAAAACCCCCACAGGCTTTGGTTTTTTTGGGTTCCGAGAAAAAAACCCCATGGGCTTTGGTTTTATCGCCTGGCCCAAATCGCGAGTAAGTTTAATAGTGGCTAAGCCCGAAGCGCTTTTAGCCTGACCAGACAAAGACTTTGGCCTTAAAGCCGCCACCCATAACCCTTGGATAACAAATGGCTTCGGATCAATCGCGAAAAATAACGTTGGAAAAAAATCTCAAGCTGGACTTTGATTCGCCAAAAAAGTCGCGACCAAAAAGCAAACTTCGGCGAGTCCTTAAATTTTTGGGTTTCGCCCTGCTGGCCTTGATTGTCCTGGTGGCCGGGGCCGTAATTTGGCTAAGAACCGATTCGGGGCTTAATTTCGCGGCCAAAAAGGCCCTCTCGGCTTTGGAGGGCACGGGTTTGTCACTAAGCTGGACCGGTATTGAGGGACCCCTACCCGAAAAACTCATCGTCCAAGGCCTGGTGGCTAACGACAAACTGGGCCGCTTTGCCCAGGTTGACCGTTTGGAGCTTAACCTTAAGCCCGGTTCCCTAATGGGCGGGTTGCTGGAAATTACCGCCCTAAACGTCAGCGGCCTTAACCTTGAGCGTAGGCCCGAAATGGAGCCCAGCCCTGATACCCCGGATTCCTCCTCGGGCCTGCCCCCCATAAACATAAAAGCCCGCTTTGACGTTTCCGGCTTTTTGGCCAACCAAGTTCTGGCCCCCCAGTCAAACGATCCCTCCGCGGGCAAACTTGACCTTAAGGGAAACTTTAGCCTGACCGATGGGGCCATTTCGGCCCAGCTGGCCACTTCCTGGCTTGACGATACCTTGCGGGGCGTGGAACTGACCGCCGCTCTAAGCCAAGGCCAGGGCGGGGCCCCGGACGAACTAAAAATACTCGTCTCGGCCCGCGACGGCGCCGGCGGCCCCTTAAGTTACCTACTCGATCGCCCCGACTGGCCCGCCTGGTCCCTTTCCGTAAACGGCCAGGGCCCCCTCACCGGCTGGCAAGGCCAAGCCACCTTGGCCCTTTTGGATCCAAAAGCCGTTCACGCTTCCTCTCCCGCCCCCGGTGAAGCGCCCAGTGAAGCCCCCAATGAATCGCCCGGTGAAGCGCCCGTTAAAACCGCTTCCCCAAACGCTACCTATAACGACAACCCGGCCACCGACTTGCCCGAGGCCTCGGCCTCTGGCCAGGCCCAGGGCGAAAACGTCCTTTTGGCCCAAAACCCCGCTTCTCCCCTCACCTACGTGGCCACGGCCAAACTCTCGATCGCCGGAAAAAACGGCACCATCAAAGGGGATTTGATCGACAATCGCAGCTTGCGCCTATCTCTCTCGGCCCAGCTGGGCCCAGAGGCCCCCATCCCCATTCCCGACGAAATTTTTGATCTTATCGGCCGAGACTTGGAACTTTTTAGCGAAGTCGATTTGGAAGGCCCATCAATCAAGGGCGATCTCTTGGTGAAGGCCCCCAAAGCGACGGTTTCGATCCTGGGCCTGGATTTTTTAATGGTCGATGGCGGGTTCGACCTTACGGGAAACGGCCAAATAGCTTTCGACCCAACCTTGGCCGCGGCTTTGGCCAATAAAAATTCTACCGATGGTTCCAAAAACGGCCAAGCCGATTTTGACCAAACGGCCTTAAGTTCCGTCCCGACCGAAAGCGAGGTTCCGCTTTTTTCCGACGCCCCTTACCCGCCCCTGCCCCCCACGGCGGCGGGAGCGGCGCCCAATGAGGCCGAGGCTAAAAAGGATCCCGGCGATTGGCTGACCTTTGGCTACGATCTTAACTTGGCTTCCAAGGACAATCGCTTTGAGATAAAAGATCTAAGCCTCACCGGCACCGGTCTTACCGTCAAAGGCGCGGGAACGATGGATCCGGACGCCGGCAAAAAAGCCAACCTGGATCTGGGCCTTAGCCAGGACAGTAAACTCTGGCCCACCGTCATGGCCCTAATCGGAAGCGAAAGTAAAAAATCCGGCTCCCTGGCCTTAAAAACCCAATTGAGCCAAAACCCAGAGGGCTTATTAAACCTGGAAACCGTCGTAAACCTGACCGAGCTTGACCTTTTGGCTTCCCCCTGGGGCGGGCCCGTTACGGTTATCCTAAAGGCCAACGGCCCGGTAGAAAAATTAACGGTTGACCTTGGCGTCAATAGCCCCAAGCTCCTGGGCCCGCGAGAAGATCTTCCCGACGTCAATTTCGCTTACAAGGGCCAAGTTCTGGGCCTGCCAAATTTCCAAGGGGCGAACGGCCATTTGGCCCTAACCACCGGGAACTTTGCCTCGGGGCCCATAGAGCTGTCCACTGACTTTGACTTTAGCTTACCCGCCCAAACGACGGCCCAAGCCGCAGCCCAGGCCTCCCAAGAAACCCCGGTCCCGGCCGCCGCCCAAACGACGGGCCAAGCCTTAAACCAAACCTCGGCCCAGGCCGCGGGCCAAGCTTTAGAGCCCAGCCCCGATATGGCCATGGACGCGAACCTAAAAAACCTGACCTTATCGGCCGGGCCCAATAAGGAACTTTTGGATCTTGAAAGCCCCGCCCTTAGCCTCTCGTTAAGGCCCGGCTCCGTTCCCGCGCCCAGGGGTTCTTTGAAACTTAAGGTCGGCGATTGGAAGACCGTGGGGGCTTTGACGGGCTTGGATTTGTCCGGATCCCCGGCCAGTTTGGAGGCCAGTCTCGATCCGGCCGGAAGTAACGAAAACTCGGCCCAGGTCAAACTGGATCTGCCCGAACTTAAGATGGGACAAGATCTTCACATCAAAGGCTTGGTTTTGGACCTTGAGGCGAAGGATTATTTGACGGCCTTAAATTACCAAATAAACCTAAACGCCAGCCAAAGCCAACTGGGTCCCATCGGCATTTCCAAGGCCAGGGTGGAAGGCCAAGGCGACGGGCGAAAGGCCGATCTTAAAGTCGAACTCCTCTCGACCAATGGCTCCGAACTTCTGACCCTATCCGGAAACGGCGATCTGGTCGAAAAAAAGGCCGTAATAGATAACCTTAAACTAGCCTCAATCCCGCAGCTTCCCGGCGGCTTAAAACTCAATCAGCCGGTAACCATAAGCTTTATGGAGGGGCTTAGCCTTAGCCAAACGGTCATCTCCATGGGGCGAGGCGGAACCGTGGACGTCTCGGGATCTCTGGAACCCTTGAAAATCAAGGCCAAGCTGGTCGATTTCGCTTTGGACAATCTCTCGGGCCTATCCGACCAAGTGCCGCAAGGCCAGGCCAACCTGACCCTTGACTATGACCAATCCGGCGCGGGATCTTTTGAATTGACCGCGAAATTCACCGCCCCACCGGCCTTGGAGAGTTTGGCCAAGATCCTAAACGTCACCGCCAACGGCAAATTCGAGCCAAGGTCGGTTAGCGGCAAAATAACCTTAAACCAGACCAGGCTCCAAACCATCAGCGTCGATTACCGCTTGCCGCTTATCCCCGAGGGGAAATTTTTTAAGCCCGACATGGACGGGCCCCTTTCGGCGGCCATGACTTGGAAAGGACCTTTCTCCCCCATATGGAACTTAATCGGCCTAACCGATCGGGCCTTTACCGGGGAATTGGATCTCGATCTTAAAATCGAAGGCTCGGCCAAAGCGCCCAAGCCGGTAGTTAACGCCTATTTGGCCAACGGGCAATACCAAGATCTCGTCCTGGGCTTACTCGTTTCCCACATAAACATGGAAATCCACGACCAAGCCGACGGGAACTTAAAGCTCTTATTGGAAGCCAGCGACAGCGCCGAAGGCAAACTCTCCTTGGAGGGGACGGTCAAACCCTTCGCCTCGCCCCCGTCCATTTCCGTTAGGGGTCAACTAAGGCGCCTGGCCCCCTTAAGAAGGGACGATTCCTCGGCCATCATAACGGGCCTGGCCCACCTTGACGGCCCTTTCACGGCCCTAACGATTAGCGCCAAGGTCGTGGTCGAGCAGGCCGAGATTGATTTGGACATGATTCGGGGCGGCGGTTCCATCACCACGCTCGATCTTCAGGAAAAACTCACCCGGGTCTCCTACGGGCCCAGCCTGGCCTTGGACGTCGATCTCCCCAGGCAGATCTTCATTCGGGGCCGCGGCCTGGACAGCGAATGGGGCGGGCACGTAAATATCACCAACCCCTTTGGCCGGATACTTTTAAACGGCTCCCTTAAGCCCCTAAACGGCACCTTTGATTTGCTTTCCAAACAGTTTAAGTTTACCGGCGGCGACATAAGGTTTATGAATAGCCCGAAAATAAACCCGGCCTTAAACGTCGAGCTAACCAGGCAGACTAGTTCCTTACAGGCCAACGTCAAGGTGACCGGTTTTGTCCAAAGGCCCGTTTTAACCTTAACCAGTCAGCCGCCCTACCCTTCCGACGAGGTTCTCTCCCAAGTTCTTTTCGGGAAAAAAGTTTCCCAACTAAGCCGCATGGAGGCCTTGCAACTGGCCAACAGTTTACGGGTCATGGCCGGTTTGGGCGGCGACATCGGCCTCCAGGTCCTATCCACCATGCGTGACGCCCTGGGCTTAAGCGTTTTAAGGGTCAGCGACACCAGCGACAACAATTCCAACCGCATCCTGGGCGGAAACACCTTTCGGGACAACCTAAACCTCGACAAGGATTCCCAGTCAACCGACACCACCACCCTGGAAGCCGGCCGCTACATAGGCGACAACATCTACGTCGGCTTGGAGCAAAACCTAACCGACAATACCACCGGCGTCCGGGTCGAGGTGGAACTTACCCCCAACATCTCCCTGCAAAGCCTATCCTCCCCCACCTCCAACCGGGTGGGCCTGGGCTGGAAAAAAGATTACTAGCCAATCCCCCCGCCGCGTAATCGCCCCGGGGGGTTTAAGCGCCTGGGCCCGGATTTTTTTCCATGCCTTACTCGCCAAATCGGTCCTTTTCCCGGCCCGGGCCAAAACGGCCGCATTGGGCCCCAGAAGCCCCCTGGCCGCTTAACCCACCCATAGTTCCCAATCCGGCCGCGAAAGGCCGCCCAGGGGCAAATTTGACCGATCGCGGGGCATTTTTCGAGGGGGGCGCTGGTCGGTTTTTGGGCGACAAGCTCCCTGGGCTTTCCCGCCTCCCAAACCTTTCCGCCCACGCGTCCACGCGTCAAAGCCCAGTTACCCTCCTTACCCGCGATTAAGGTTAACTTTTGTAGTATATGTTACCGTTCGCCCGAACCGTTCGTGGTATATTTAAAAAAAAACAACAATCCAAAACCCCATTGGTGGCCAAGGCCCCCAAAAAAATCAAACGAAAATTGCCCGTCCGCCACTTCGGACGGCCAGCGTGGGAGAACGCCATGATTGCTTTTATTGGCTGCGATATTTTTAGGGACGAGATCGAGTGGGTCTTGTCGCGTCACCCGGAGATCCAAACCCGGGCCAAATGGCTCCAGGCCGGTCTCCATAACGACATGAACATCTTGGAGGAAAGGTTGGGCCAGGCCCTAACCGAGGAGGACGCTAGCGGGACCAAGGATCTTCGCCTCCTCATCGGAAACGGCTGCCTGCCCCAAATGGCCGACATCGCCAAGGAGAGGAATATCCCCCTCCTTAACTTCAAAAACTGCCTGGAAGCCATACTGGGCCTGGAAAAACTCCGCGAACTTGAAAAAGACCGCACCATGGTCATCACCCCCTCCTGGATCCGCAGGGCTTGGTTCGCCCCCGAGGGCATGAGAACCCTCCTGGGCTGGGACAATACCGACTTTAGGCAAAACTTCGGCCGCTACGATCGCATCCTCGTCCTCGATCCCGGCTTTGAGCCCCTAACCGACCTGGAAATCCTCGAGGCCTTCGAAATCATCGAGGTTCCCATCGAAGTGGAACCCCTTTCCCTGGAGAACTTCGAAAAAGTCATCACCGAGTTTTTCAACTAGCCAACCAAATTACCCCAAATGGGCCCCCGACTCCAAAACCACGTGGCGTTTGGTGGCCTATTTGATGACATGAGTACCCTAACCAAATCCCCATTTCAACATTTGAAACTCGCCCAAACCATAATCCTCCCCCATGGGCCATTGATGGCCTGTCGAAAAAATTCCCGCCGTGACCGCCCGCGTGGCCAAACGAAAAACCCCCAAACTCGCGATCGAATCGCTGCCCGAAAACCCTAGGTTTTTTCGAAATTTTTTAAACCGTTTTGAGGCGTTCGCCCTGAAACGATGGGAAGAAAATTTTGACAATGGGTTTTTTGCCGTGTTACAATCTTATGGTTAATACTTTAGCTTACATGCCTTTTATCTTACCGCTACAATAAATCATCATTTAGCTCCCTTAAATGCTTAATCCGCCCTTCAATCGTGTTGTACGCCCGCACAATCGACCTTTGCGTGGCTATGTCCGGCACGGGCAACTTGACCTTGCACAGTTCGTCCCAATCGAAAATCTCCCGGACGCTCCCGTGGCTCTTGAAACGGGCGTAGCGGTCAAACTCCGGGCGTTTGAACCACAGCATAAGGTACTCCGGCGACAGCCTTTCCTCGTCCGTCACCTCAAACACGGTGTAGAT
>JAITLH010000197.1 GCA_031277995.1 Deltaproteobacteria bacterium | reverse complement strand
GACGTGAGCTTTGGGGCCGAGCTGACCGTCAAGAGCTATTGGGAGTACATAAAAAACAGCAAACCCTCGTGCGTTTTGGCCCAGCCCTGCCCGGCCGTGGTCAATTACTGCGAGATCTATCACCCGGAACTCTTACGGTTCTTGGCCCCGGCCGATAGCCCCATGCTCCATAGCATGAAAATGATCAAGGCTTATTTTCCGGAATACGAAAAATACAAAATCGCCGTCATGTCGCCTTGCTACGCCAAGCGCCGCGAGTTTGACGAGACCGGTTACGGCGATTACAACGTCACCTTCAATAGCCTTTTAACGCACATCACCGAAAACGGCATAGATCTCTCCGCCTATCCCGAGGAACCGTATCTGGGTCCCATGCCGGAAAGGGCGGTCAACTTTTCCAGCCCCGGCGGCTTAATGAAAACCCTGGAACGCTACCACTCCGGGGTTTACGGCTTTACCCGCAAGATCGAGGGCCCGGAAATCGTCTATCCCTATCTGGACTCGCTGTCGCGTTCCATCAGGGCCGGGGTGGCGCCCCTTTTGATTGACGCCTTAAATTGCGACGCCGGTTGCAACGGGGGCACCGGGGTCCCCAATACCCACGAAAGAACTTTCGACGAGCTGGAATACAACGTGGTGCAAAGGGCCAAGGCCATGAAGAAATACCACGTCCAGCAAGAGCATGAAGACAAGCCCAAGGGCCTGCGTAAGATTTTTGGCCTGTTTAAGCCCAAAAAGAAGACCAACTCCGTAAACGAGTTGGTGGCCGAGTATTGGGAACCCCACCTATACGACCGCGGTTACGTTGACCACAGCGCCAATTTCAAGTCCTCGGTCATGACCCCGGTCCAAAGGGAAACCATCGCCAAGCAATTGGGCAAAGAAGACAACGACGATTTCTTCAACTGCTCCGGCTGCGGTTACCACGCCTGCGAAAAGATGATCATGGCTATCCATTTGGGCATCAACAATCCCAATAACTGCCAGCACTATACCCTAAAGCGCATGATGAAGGGCCATGAGCACATCATGAGCATTTTGGATCTGACCGCCAACGTCCACGGCTCGATCGTCACGGCCGAGGAATCCATCAAAAACATGACCGTTTCGATGGAGGAGATTAACGGCCTTTCGACCAAGATCGGCTCGGTTTTAAAGTCCATCGAGGACATCTCCTTTCAGACCAATATCCTGGCCCTAAACGCCGCCGTCGCGGCCGCCCGGGCCGGCGATGCCGGGGCCGGTTTCGCGGTCGTGGCCGACGAGGTCAGAAACCTGGCCTCCAAGAGCGCCAGCGCGGTCATAGACACCCGCAAGATGATCGAGAGCACCATCGCCAACGTCGAGGATGGCTTCAAGAGCTCCCAGACGGTCAGGCAACATTTCGACAAGATCCTCACCAATTCCACCGATATCCTAGACATATCGGCGACCATTAAAGAGGAATTGGAGTAACGACTCCAAAAAAAACCTCGAAAAAGCCTTTAAAAAAAGCCATCAGGCGAAAGCTTGATGGCTTTTTTTAGCTCTTTTATTTTTAAATAAATATTTTATTAACCAAAGTCAGCCGCCCAATAAACCAACATGTTAGTGTTTTTTAAAAAATTCCCTCGCGAAAAATTCCCGAGAAAAATGGATTGGCCAAGCGCCCTTAAAATAATCACCTGCGATATCCCATGGTTATTTATTTTTTGACGCTTTTTACCGGCCGGCGCGGAAAAAATATCGATCCCGGCCCGGGCCGAAAAAATATAAATTCTACGTTTATGTCGATTTTTCTCCCCGATTGGCACACATTCGGTTTAAAGCTCTCCGGGGCCTCCCAAGCTCCCAACCCTTTCGGGCCAAAAGCCCCCCTCCCCGAACCGCCAAGATTAAGCCAATACTTTCAATTCGTTAGCGGATAATTTCCCGTCCTGACCGGACTTTTTGGCCCCTTCCCAATGGAGCGATTTTATGGACTTTGGGCCTAAAAACTTACCGCTTAGGCCATTGGCATGTTAATCGCATAAGTGACCTGGAACGGTTTTAAAAAGTTGCTTATTCGTAACTTAACCTGACTGGAGGTCAAGAATGCTAAGGTTGACATTTCCAAAATTGGTTCGGAGGTCTTTATTTTTAATGGGGCTTCTGATTCTCACTCCCGGGCTTTGCTGGGCCCAGGAAAGCGAAGTGTATGGGCAATCAAACGCCAACATCATGTGGACTTTGTTGGGCGGCGTTTTGGTTATGTTCATGCAGCCCGGTTTCGCCATGGTTGAATGTGGCTTGAGCCGAGCCAAGAACGCCGCCAACATCTTGATGAAGAACTACGCCGATTTTATGATCGGCAGTTTGATCTTCCTGCTTTTTGGCTTTGGCATCATGTTCGGAAGCACCAAGGGTGGGTTTTTTGGGACCTCCCTGTTTTGCTTGTCGGGCATAGACGGAAGCACGCCCGAAGGCCAATGGTCTTTAACTTTCTGGTTTTTCCAGAGCGTGTTTTGCGGTACCGCCGCCACCATCGTCTCGGGGGCCATCGCCGGTCGAACCAAGTTTTCAGCCTATCTCATCAGCAGCGTTCTGACCTCGGCCGTCATATATCCCTTTAGCGGCCACTGGGTTTGGAACTCGTTATACGGCGGCGCTGGCGGATGGATCGGAAACCTTGGTTTCATTGATTTCGCCGGTTCCACGGTGGTTCACTCCGTTGGCGGTTTCGTGGGCCTGGCCGGGGCCATCGTCATCGGCCCCAGGATCGGGAAATACACTTCCGACGGCGTGGCCAGGGCCATTCCCGGCCACAACCTGTCTTTCGCGGCGTTGGGCGTTTTCATTTTATGGTTCGCTTGGTTTGGTTTTAACTGCGGCTCCACTAACATCCCCGACGGGACGATTGGTTTCATCGCCGCGAATACCAACCTGGCCGCCTGCGCCGGCTTTTTGGGGGCCATGCTGACCAGTTGGCTTAAATCCGGAAAGCCCGATCCCTCGATGAGCTTTAACGGGGTTTTGGCCGGATTGGTCGGTATCACGGCCGGCTGCTACGACGTCACCCCCTTTGGCGCGGTCATCATAGGCCTCGTTTCCGGCGTCGTCGTGGTTTTTTCGGTCATCTTTATCGATCAAAAACTAAAAATAGACGATCCCGTTGGCGCCGTTTCCGTCCATGGCACTTGCGGCATAGTCGGAACCGTGGCCGTTGGCTTTTTCTCGTCACCCCTTTACGGATCCGAGGCCGCCGGACTTTTTTACGGCGGGGGTTTCAAGCTTTTGGGCGTCCAGATCGTCGGCGCCTTGGCCGTTGACTTATGGGCTTTTCTAATGGGCCTAATCGTCTTTACCGTCATTAAGGCGGCCATTGGCGTAAGGGTCGAGCCCAAAGACGAACTTAAGGGGCTTGATTTGTCCGAACACAATACCGAAGCTTATAGCGGCTTCCAATTCTTCTCCAATAGCTGAGAGAAAGGAGGCAAAAAATGAAACTGATAATCGCTTATATCCGGCCCGAAGTCCTTCAGGAAGTTAAGCTAAAGCTCTATGAGGTGGAACTGTTCTCCCTGTCGGTCACAAACGTCCTGGGTTCCGGCCGCCAGAAAGGCTACACCGAGGTCTACCGCGGGATTCAGACGGAAGTGAATCTCCTAAAAAAGGTCCGGCTGGAGATTGGGGTTCCCGAAGACAAAGTCGACGTGGCCATCTCGGCCATCTCCCAGGGGGCAAAAACCGGCCAGACCGGCGACGGGGTGATATTCGTCTTGGATATCGCCAAGAGCCTAAGGATCAGGACGGGGGAATCGATGTAACCTTCGGGAAACGATCCGTTTAACCCTAACCGGGCCCAAAGGCCCATCGCCTTAGGTCATCAATTGATTAACCAAAGGGGTTTCCAAATATCCTGGGAGCCCCTTTGTTTTTCCCCAAAGCCCAAAAAAAACCTTGACAGATCCTGACGAAAATGATAAAAAGTTACCTCGTTTGGTTTCTTATCCAAAACCAAATTTCCTTCGCCGAAGTGGTGGAATTGGTAGACACGCTAGGTTCAGGGTCTAGTGGGGGTTACCCCGTGGGAGTTCGAGTCTCCCCTCCGGCACCAACGATAAAATCAAAGGGTTGGCGCGATTTTCAAAATCGCTCCAACCCTTTGATTTTTCCTACCCGGAGTTTTTGTCCCCGCCGCGCTTTTTCCCACCCGGGGTTTTTGGCCCGGCCGCGAGTTCCAGGTGCCCTCGTTACTTGCCCCATAGGCGGCCGCCAAGGGGGCTAGGGGCGCTTCTAAGCCTTGACCCGCTGTCTCCCTACCCGCTCGTCAATCCCGGCCCGCCAAGGGCCGATTTTGGCCGTTTTCGGGGCGAGGTTAAAGCGCCAAAACCTTGGGGTTTTGGGGTTAACCTTTCTCGCGCCCCCCCAGCCTCCAAAACCATGTGGTTTCTACCGTTTCTTTCCGAGGATGAGGTTTTTTAACTCATTGGCCGAGGAGGTAAGATCGTCAGCCGTCTCGGATAGGGAGGTTGAGTTATCCAGGGATTTTTGGGCCAGGGTGTTATTTCTCTCCACGGTACGGTTTAGTTCTTGGAGGTTACCGGTCACCGAATCGACGGAGGATTTTTGTTCTTGGCTGGCTTGGGAGATTGACTCAACGTACTTGGTGACGTTCGAGACCGACTCGCCAATGCGGTCAAAGCCATTATTGAGGGTCACGGCGTACTTTTCGCCTTCCTCGGCGCCCTTGGTGGCCACTTCCATCAGCCGATCGGTTTTTTGGGCCGCCTCGTTGGAACGTATGGCCAGCGTCCGGACTTCCCCGGCCACCACGGCGAAACCTTGCCCGGATTCGCCGGCCCGGGCCGCCTCGACCGAGGCGTTTAGGGCCAAAAGGTTAGTCTGGAAGGCGATGCCCTGCATGGAATTTAGGATTTTCTTTATCTCGTTTGTGGTCTCAGAAATATTGTCCATGGCTTTTTTCATGGATTGGGCCGAGCTTCCGCCATCTTCCACTTCCTGGGCCGTTTCTCTCATGGCGTTTCGGCACATTTTGGAGGAATCGTTGCTGGAATCGATTTTCTCGGCGATGTCTTTCATGGCGTCGGAGGTTCGGTTAAGGGAATTTTGTTGTTCCTTACTGTCCTCGTCAAGGTTTTCGGCTATTTCCGAGGTGACCCTAGCCAGTTCATATATGTCGTTGGCTTCGCTGTCAAGCTTCCAGGACAAATCGATCAAACTTTGGGTGGCCTTACGGACAAAAACAATTACCAAAACCAGAATGATTAACACTATCGCGAGGGAAACCACGGCGGTTATCTGGATGTTCCTTAGGACCCGTTCCTGGCTGGCGTATAGGTTGGCCATTAAGCCGCGCGCTTTAATCGTGTCGGCCATGAGTTCTTTTTGCGGTAAAAGCACGGCCAGTCCGAAAAGATTTGATTCGTTGTAAATTATGGCGCTATATTCTTCGTTATTATATTCAAAGTGCGATATTTTAATTTGCCCAGGACTTAAGTCCTGGGCTAAATTTTCAATTTGAGATCCCAAGGAGGGTATGTCACTTAAATTCGATGTTTTTATGATGGAAGATAAAGCGTCGTTAGGATCCTGTACGCTCGTGGGTTCATAATCGGGAAAACCAAGGCCGCTTAAAATGACTTTGCTATTCCAAGCGAAGGACAAACCTAGAGTTTTGTCGCTTATTTTGGCAAAATTTTTCAAAATAGAGGTTAGGCTATCCAAAGACAGATCGACGTAAGAGACGCCAACGGCTTTCCCGCCCTCGTTTACGGGCGTCGCGACCGAGACCAGAACCTTACCGGCCAGGGTGCTTTGGTACGGCTCGGTCCAAGACAATACTTCAGGGGCCGGTTTTGACCTATCGTGGTCCTTGGGTATGGCCACGGTATAGTAGTCCCGGCTTACTTCCGTTTCCACGTAAGAGCGTTTTTCGGCGTCGGACAGATCTTCCTCGGCGCGGCCCTCAATCTCAACGCCGGGGGAATAAACGATTCGGTCTTGATCCCGGTAAACGTAGGGCATGAAATACTGGTCATATTTGGAAAAACCGCCCACTTCAAAGGTTATGCCAAAGGCGAAGATGTATTCGGGGAGATCCTTCAAAGTCGAGACGCAAAAGTCCTCGGTTTCTTTCACGGCCAGTTGGGAATCTTGCCGGCTTTGGGAAGCGGTATGGAGACCGGTCTTATAGAACTTGGTCGTCAAAAACAGGGTGGTTTTGGCCTCGGATAAAATGGAAGTTAGATCCTTGACGTCGGACTCGAGCGTTTTGGCAAAACTTTCCTCGACTTTGGCCTGGATAATGTCGGTTAAATCGGTGACGAGCTTACTCGATTCCGTCTGGATATGATAGTTAAGCGAACTGGTGAAGGTTAAGGTAACGATTATTTGGGCCAGCATTAGTAGGGACACTATTGTCAGCATCAAAATTATCTTTAAACGAAATCCCATGGCAAAACTCCTCGCCAAAAGACGAACCAAAATACGTATAGTAAATTCTCGCTAAATATCTAGTTAAAAAAGACTATTAGCGTAACCTAGTTATAAGTTAAAAGTCTAAAATTAGAAAAAAATTAATTTTGATGTAAAAACGTATCAAAATAATGCTACTAATTTTAGTTTTATAGCTGTAATAATTTGATATATACTATATATCACCGCTGTAGTTTAGTTTTAAGTAAATTTATAATAATATTTTTCGTCTAAAAATACTATTATAAAATTATATATAATTTTACTCAATTACCTGATAGTATTGGTTCTTAAAAATTCCTTTTTTGAATATACTTACTTGGAAAAAGTCCACCGTTCTCTGACCGATCTGAAGATTTTTTCCGACTTAGTTACCCCTCCTAGCCGGTAAAATTTCAAACATCAAAATTATACCACACCTAATGGAATAGAGTCTAAAACATTTTCCAGTGTCAAAATTAAATTTAATATTTCCTACGTACTAGCGTAAATAAAAAAGCTTTACGGTTAACGTCCTAGATTTAAGCAAGGCTTTAAGCCCCCTGACCGCCCCCATCCAAGCCCAGGCCCTTTCCCAAAAAACCCCAAAAAATCCGGCCCCCTCGCTTCCAATTTCGCCTCCCCATCCGCTTCCAAAACCCTTCCGTCTCCTCCCCCAGCCGGCCCGGTAAACGAATAAACGCGAAATCGCCAACCCCTTTCCCGTAAACCCGTTAAAGGGCACCAACGCGAAGGCGCCTTTTCCCATTAACCAAACGACAAAACCCACGGGCCACACGCAATCTCCCACCCCCCACAGCCAAAAATGACGGCCTTAAAGTCCCCATCTCCCACTCCTGGGGCCAAGTTACCCCTACCCACAACCCCAGGCAAAAAAAACCGGTCCCGCGAAAACGCCTTTCAACCAAAATCAAAACCGGCCCAAACCAAAGGCAACCCAAAACCCCAAAAAATACATAAAATTAACCCAAATAAGTAAATGCTTAAAACATAAATTATAATGCCTTTGGGCATGAAAAATACGGCCCAATCTTATTCCCTAACGCCTTTGGGGCCCAGGGTTTTCGCCCCCGACAACGATGAAAAAGGCCATGTTTTTTTCACGTTTGTCGAGACGATAGACCTTCCTTTGAAAAACGATCGGCCCAACCGCCAAGTAAAGGTTACCAAACGTCACCATAAGTTTGTCGGATAAAGAATTATTGTGATTAAACAAAAATATTTGATAAGCAAAACTTAGTATTTTTATAAAATAGAAGTATCTAAAAAATAAGTAATCTTCAAATATGATAACTTATTTTGTTATCAAATTGATAATTTAGATTCTAAATAAATATCAAAAAAGTATCCAGCAGACAAGTTACCGACTGTTTTATGAATACCGAGATTTTATATATTTTTTTCAAAAATATGGTAGAATGGAACAGCTAAAGAATTACACATTTAAGAAAAACCTTTGAGCCCCAAAAGTTAATCCTTAACTTATTAGGAAAAGTGAGTAAATTCAATAAACTAGCGTTCGTTCTAAGCTAGCTTTAGACCCAAATACGTTAAAACCCATTTAATCAACAAAGCCTTTCTCCGGGACAACAACTCCTGAGTAAACCACCTCTTAACCTTAGCCCTTATCTTTTAGAGGTTTTACGATGAAAAAATACGCCAATAATTTATTTACCCAAATACCTCAAATAACGATACGTTTCTTCTTGGTCGCTTTAATTTCGCTATTAGGCGTGGCCCTAACTTCCACTAAATTGTTAGGGGCGGCAATCACGACTCCAAATAAAGCCGGATTGGAAAACGCTATCAATGGCGCGGGTGACGCCACTTTCGCCGTTGAAGGGGTAACTTTTAATAACAGTTACTCCACCACGGTGGGCTCGGCCGTTAATATTACCAAACCAAATAAAAAATTAATTGGCGCTACCGATCCTAAATTTACTCAAAATATTTCAAATTTAGTAAATGGAATACTTTATGATAGTATAACCGCAGTTAATCTAGACCCTTTACTAGCTAGAATTGATATATTAGTTGCTAGTTTGTCTCAAAGTCAAATGTCTTACATTAAAGGTAATGGGGTTCTTAGAACTGCTACGGGTCTTCTTTCTACGCTTGAAGCTGTAAAATGGATTAGATTAGACATAAATTCAGACGCTAATGGCTTTAGTATGTATAATGTTAGAGTTGGGGACGTAAATATTAGTTATATGAATACTGGTAATCCAGTTGATTATGATGAAATGGAAAAATCTGGAGTAGTTAATTCTTTTATTGGTAATAATACTAAGGTTGTTATTGATAATTCTTTCGATAGTTTTATAAATAATGATTTTCATGATATTAATATAACTATGACATCACAATTAAATAATTTTCACACGTATTTAGCTGGTGGTGGTATTATTGGCTTACGTTCACAGGAGGGATCTACAATAATAAATAATATAAGTGGAAATTTATTTAGAAATATTTCTATATTGACTACTAATTTAGCAAATGAAACTTTTATTTCAGGACCTTTTATTCAAGGCGGTGGAATAATTGGTCTTGATCCGTCATTTAAACCAGCTAATGTCAATGGTAATG
>JAITLH010000184.1 GCA_031277995.1 Deltaproteobacteria bacterium | reverse complement strand
CCCACTAAGACGAAAGGAAAGCGAAAATATTGTTTTTTCGAAGAATTTATTGGGGCGGCCTGACCCCGACGCGGTGGCAGGGGGAAGTTTTGGGAATATTATCTCATGGTAGTGCCGAGTTATCCATACCGTAGAAATATTGGTTATTTAGCTGAAAGGGTTCATGCGGTCAGCATAAAGTAGTTAATTACCCACGAAATTATATTTTAAGAATAAAAGATTTGTCATGACACCGGATATCGAATAATTTTTAATTACAATGCGAGTTTAAAAAATTTAGCCTTTACTTTTAGTGTTCATTGTTCTATAATTTTTAAGGGAGATAAGGGACTTTGTCTTTTTATCCCCGGCCGAGTGTTGACTGGAATTGAAAGTGGGATTGAGGGTCTAGGATTAAGGCCAGGAAGTCGGCCTGGTAATCGGCGCCAGCCCTGGCGCCGGTTTTGGGGCAGGGTAGGTAGCCGGCCAGAAGAGGGCCGGGTAACCGGCCTGGATTGGGACCACGGGCAAAAAAAAAGAAATTAAAACGGATAGTTATTTTGAAGGGTAGACCTCTTTTTAGGGTGTCTTTTCTTGGGAACGAAAAATTGGGATAAAAATTTTTCAAGTTATTTGGAGGCTTTATTAAAAAAAATCTCGATTGTTGATTAAATGAGTTTATAAGCGAAAATTAATTGGCTTTTAAAAATTGAGTGAATTTGAATTAAATACTTAACGATTTTCGTTAGTTAAGAAAATTTTAACCTTGACTTTTGCCTCGAGGTTTGATATCCATAACATAGCGAATTATAAAGCTATTCGGTTTAGCTATTTCAACGTTCGTTTCGCGTTTTTTCTAGCCCCCGCCAATCATGGACCTTATGACCATCAAATGACAATCCGCTCGAATAATTGGTCTTGGGTTCACTTTTATGCCTCTTGATGATTACTTAAAGATTTTAATAAGTTAGCTACTGAAATAACTTGCCCTTTCGTTCGTCTAAAATAAATATGCCCTTCAAGGGCAATTTAGGCGCTTTGGCCCCTTGATTTTTGCGTTTTCGTGCTTATCTTTTCCCTGAGCTAGGAATCTATTTTCCTAAGTTATTATTTTTTGGGCCTTTTTCAATTTGAGGCCAAGGGGAGCCAGAGGTCCCATGAGCGCCAAACATAAAGAAGAACTAAAGATCATCTGCCAAAACAAGAAAGCCCGTTTCGAATACGAGCTGGGTGACCGTTATGAGGCGGGACTGGTCTTGGTGGGGACCGAGGTTAAAAGTTTGCGGATGGGCAAGGCCAACTTGGTCGACGCCTACGCCAAAATCGACGACGGTGAAGCCTATTTGGTGGGGGCCCACATCAGCCCTTACGTCAATACCGCTTACGGCAACCACGATCCCCAGAGGAAACGCAAGTTACTTCTAACCAAGAAGGAACTTAGTAAGCTTATCGGTAAAGTTAAGGAAAAGGGCCAAAGCCTGATCCCCTTAAGACTTTATTTTAAAAATGGACTGGCCAAGGCGGAATTGGCTTTGGCCAAAGGCAAAAAACTCTACGACAAACGGCACGCGCTTAAGGAAGCCGATTCGAAGAGGGAGCTAAGCCGGACTTTAAAAGATTTCAATCGCTAAACGGGGCCAAGGCCCAGTAGAGGGCCGCGAGGCCACAACCGTAAGGTGAGGGCCGCGAGGCCACAACCGTGAGGTGAAGGCCGCATGGTCGGAACCTGAGGTTAAGTCGTTTAGTTAAAGCTTGAGCCTGAGCTTTTTTATCGTGAACATGAAAAATACTTTCTCCATGGTCATGGTAACGTCAAGGCGATAAGGACAATTATGTAAACACAACCTACCAAGATATTGGTATAGCATTTCTATATTTTATTTTTTATATAAAGAGAGCTTTATTATGAATACATCCACTGGTAAAACACGGTTGTTGGTTTTCGTCGACGAAGCCAACGTTACGAAGTCAGCTTCCAAAAACTTCAATAAGACCTTCGACTGGCTAAAATTCAGGGAATATCTGGAAAACTACGGTAACTCCCCCAGGGAGCTTATCGAGATGGTCGTTTACGTCGGCATTCCGCCGGCCAACAACGAGTGGCTTGAGCGCCGCGAGGCCAAGCGCCATTACATCCACTGGCTCAAAAGCCAAGGCTTTTTGGTCTACGAAAAAAGCGGCCAGGGCCGTAACGGCGGCTGGTATAAAGCCAACGTTGATGTTATCATGGCCATTGACGCCATGGATCTCAGCCTTAGGATCAAGCCCGACACCGTGGTCTTGGTTACCGGCGACGCCGATTTCGCCCACTTGGCTTTGACCATCAGGCGGGAAGGCATCCGGGTCGAAGTGGCCTCGGTGCCTCAGACCCTCTCAACCGAGCTGCGGGCCTCGGCCAATAGCTTTATCGATTTGACGCCCTTGTTTGAGTCGTTTGAGCCCTACGCTTACGGCGACTCCGTCGATCCCGTCATCGCCGCCCAGAATGGCCAAGTGGCGGACTACGACCTCTAGGGCGTATTTGGCCAAGGGGCCAACGGCCATGGAGCTAGGCCTAATTTACGGGGGTCCAAAATTCCTTGTAACCCTGGCCTTAACGTTGGGGGCCATTGACCCCTAAATCGTTTCCAGCGCGGTAGTCATCCCTAGCCAAATGTCATCGATGATAAATAGCCTAAAAACGCCATCCATAATCGCCGAGCGGAAAGAAACGGGGCCCCGGAGCCTTGGGATCTTTCCGCTCGTTTTTTTATCGTTCGTACTGGCCATGGCCTTTGTGACCGGGCCCCTTTGGGCGGCGGCGCCGCAGATCTCCAAGTTTGGGCCTTACTTTTTGACCCAGCAAAAGCTTGGAAACGGCCTTTGGCACTTTAGGATTAGCCTGGAAGAACCCAAGCCGGAAAATCCCTGGGTTACCACCCCCATGTTGGCCGAGCCCGCGAGTTGGGCCGGGCCCCACGATGGGCCGGAATCGAGGCTGTATTTGTCTGGCCTCGATGGCGCCACCCCAAAAATGACCATAACCGAGATCCTGGAGGACGGGTCGAATTCGGAAGTTTTTACCATCTCGCCCTTCGCCCCGGAAAACCAGCTAGCGGGCCTAACTTTTTATGGGGATCGCTATACCCACGTGGTCGGCTTGGGGGCGGATTTTAGGTTTTCCTTTATTGACATTAACCGTTTGGGCCGGGTGGTCATGCCCGGCGGGCCCTTTGGTTCCATTTTAGAAACCAGCATCGGAACCAGGGCCAGCGGCATCCAATCGCCGGTGGCCTTCGCCTTAGGCCAGGGCTTCCAAAACGCCGCCATTTTCATAAACGAAACCAGACCCCTGGCTTGGGATTTTTCCTCAAACCCTTGGTACGTAGGCCCCACCGGGCCCCTGGGCCCCCACCAGAGCGTGGATTTTTTCGTTATTTTAGGCAAAGACTTGCCGGCTTTGCGCCGGATCTTAATGACCCTTTTGGGCCGCCCGGCCTTGCCGCCCAAGTCGGTTTTCTCGCCCTGGATCATCGCCAAAGACAAAGAGCCCTATCAAAATTACCGGGACTACCTAGCCTCCTTTGCCCAGTATCGCCCGCCTTTCTCAAGGCTTACGGTGATGCTTAGGCCCCAACCACCCATCCAGGCGCTTCAAGAGGCCACCGGACAAAACGTCAACTTACTCGTAACCGAATCCCCTTACATATCCATCGATTCGACGAACTTTTCCGACATGGCCAAACGCGGTTTTTTGGTCAAAGACGGGGGGCCCCGGGCCAATCCCTTACTGGTCAATTACCAGGGCAAGAGATCGGGCATGATCGATTATTCCTACCCCCCGGCCTCGACTTACTGGAATAACGAAACCAGGTCCACGATAATTTTTATGGGGGCCAGGCTCTTTTACTTGGTGGGCGGGGAGCCGGAGGTCTCCGGGCCCACGGCTTGGTACCAAGGATCCCCCTCGGATCTGATCCACTCCCAATACGCTTGGGGCCCGCGCTTTGCCTTAAAATGGATGGAGAGTTTTAATTCGGATAGGGAAATTTCTCGCTTCGGCCAATACCTACCCAGGATATTTACCGTTTCCAGGGCCGGCATGGCCGGGATGACCCGCTTTGGGGCCGGGGTTTTGACCTTTGAGCCCAACCCCGTTTTCGTCAGCAACGCCGCCCAGGCCAGGGCCAATCTAATTTTGAGCGGGGTTGACTACTACTCAACCGACATCTCCCAATTTTTCCTAAACTTTAGTTCCAGCCAAACCGATCCCATCTACGAATCGTGGCTAGCCAACATAGTTTTGCTAAACTTGCCACTGGTTTTGCCCCTGGAAATCTTGCATAACCCCTGGGCCAAGCTTAATTTGGAACTTAAGGCTACGCTGGAGCCCTATTACTATTCGCTGGCCTACGGATCCAGCCAAACCGGTGACCCCTTGGTCGCCCCGCTTCTTTATTATTTCCAAGACGATCCCGAGGCCAGGGACAGCGTCATTGAGACCATGATTGGCCCGCATTTGCTCGTAGCCTCAAGGGTTACCCCCAATATGGAGATCATGCAGTTTTACGCCCCCAAAGGCCGCTGGTATGATTTTCACAACCGCGATCTCCTAATTAGCCATGGTAACCCCAAATACGACCCCGCCCCGGCTCCCGCCTCCCCCGCGGCCCCGGCTAACGCCCCGGCAACCCAGGGGTCCACAACCGCCTCAAATTCCGCGGCTAGCCCCACGGGCGCCAGCCAGCCGGAAAGCTCCCAAACCGAACGAGCCGAAGGGCCAAGCTTAGACGACGATGACGTCATCGTTCAAGATTACCTAATGACCCTTCCGGCCAAAATCCAGGGCCTCCACGTCGCGCCTTTACTGGTTAGGGAAGGGGCCATTATCCCCATGATTCAAGATCCCGCCGGACCCAGGCGCCGCCGCTCCGTTTTGGTTTTCCCGGGGGAAAACGCCTCCAGTTTCACTTGGTATGACGACAACGGCTCGGATCAAGGTTACCGCGAAAACCATCTCTCGACCACGACCTTTGAGCTGGCCCCCACCCCTCCCGACGGGCCGATCGAGTTTACCATAAAGGCCAACCGGGGTTCCTTTCCCGGCGAGGAATTTAACCACCGTTTCTGGCTGGAATTCGTGGGCATAAAAAACATCGGCACGGCCACCCTCGACGGCGACGACTACAAAAGACCCAACTCCGAAGAGCAACTCCACGCCCTTGATTCCGGTTGGTTCTCCCTGGGTGACGGCAGGTTGATTTTTAAGACCCCCGTACTTGACCCCACCGTGGATCATAAGATTGTCCTTAACTAACCCGGCCCCCCTCGCCCCCAGTTCCGACCGAGCTTACTTAGGGTCCCAGGGGCCCCAGGCCCCTTGGTCGGCTAGGTCAAGCCAAGCCGGCCAGTTAGGCCAGTTAAGCTTAGGCGCCCCCATGGACGCGCCCCATCGAAACGGGCTAACCCCCTCGAACCCGGAGGATCAAAAGCCCCAGGGTCCCGTCATCGGCCAGGTTAGGCTAAAAAATCCCTTTTTG
>JAITLH010000086.1 GCA_031277995.1 Deltaproteobacteria bacterium | reverse complement strand
GCCGGCCCTAAATCTAAGCGCCTTTGATGGGTTTTTTTTAAACCCGTAAGCCCTTTTTTAAATTGGCTACTTCTAATTTTTTAAAGTTTTAATTTTCGGCCTCCATGGACTTATTTGGCCTCGGGCAAAAAGCCGCCCAGCGGCTGGGTTTCCGCTCGCCTACGCCCAAAAATTTCAACGCCGAAATAAACCCCTTGACTCGCTTCTTTATTTGGCTATTATTCCCTAAAAAATTTAAAATAGTTTCAACATGTTTTTTATTAATAAAAAAATTAGCTAAACGTCCAAAAAAGTTATGGATATAACCAAGTAAATTACCCTCATGGCCAACGCCTTTGGCCCTCTTAAAGTGTCGTTAAAAACCTTATCGTCACCCCGAAAACGGTTTTGGCGGCCAAGCCCCATGCGAAAATCTCTCATTCGGAACGGTTTTTTTAAAAATCAAAAAAAACTCTCCGCAAAACCACCCCCCAGAGCCTGGCCATACTGGCAAAACCTAAGCGGGCGTTTTAACGCCGGGCGATTTTTATCGAGCCAAAACCTGAGACAGCGCGTTTTAAATTTTATCGCGAGAAAGCCAACGAAGGCCGCTAAAACGCCCAACGTCCCTAAGGCGAAATTTTTAAACAGGCCAAAAACGCCCAAACGAAATACCCCCGCGCCTAAGCGCGAAAGGCGTTTTGGGAATACGTTTTTACTTGGCCAAGCCCCGGATCCCCTAACTCCCCATCCAGTAAGCTATTTTGGCGTCCCCAGTCCAGTGATTCCATTGATATTTTTAAGGAACGTGATATACTTAATCGCGAAAGTATCTCAACGGGACTTTCGACGAAAGCGGTTTGACGGGATTTTTTAACCGCCTTAGTCTTTGATGGCCGGTCCGGAAGGTTAGCCCCAATGCCCGTATCGCGGGCAAGTTGCGGGCAAGTCACGGGTTTTAATCTCGCGGTTTAGTCTCGCTGGCGAGCCTCGGCGTTTCGCCTTGGCTTGTTTTTTTTAGCCTCCGGGGTAAAATTGGCCAAGACTGGGCTTGAAAAATCCGCGATCTTTTTGGGCCGTTAATTTTGGGGAAGGGGCTTGGCCTTGATCCTGGTTTTTTTGGTCGCGGCGGTTGACTTTTTAACTCGCTCGCGGCT
Organism: Deltaproteobacteria bacterium; assembly: GCA_031277995.1. Lineage (GTDB taxonomy): Bacteria > Desulfobacterota > Desulfarculia > Adiutricales > Adiutricaceae > JAIRNQ01. The sequence goes on along the minus strand of JAITLH010000086.1, from coordinate 2,858 downwards.
AATTTATTGGAAAAATACTTTTTTGAGTAATTTCTAGCTTTTATATTTAGCTTATTGGAGCTTTTTACATGCCAGAAGAAGAGTATTCGGTCGATCTTGACGTTTTACGTCACAGCGCCAGCCACGTCCTGGCCCAAGCGGTGACGCGCCTTTTTCCCGAGGCGAAGTTGGCCATAGGTCCCAGTATCGACACGGGTTTTTACTATGACTTTGAAGTGCCCGAGTTTTTTACCCAGGAAGATCTTAAGACCATCGCCGACGAGATGAAAAAAATCGTCAAGTCCCGCTATCGAATCGAACGTTTCGAGCTTCCAAGGTCCGAGGCGTTGGAACTCATGAAAGACCAGCCCTATAAGATCGAGTTGATCGGGGCCCTGCCCGAGGGCGAAACCATCAGTTTTTATAAGCAAGGCGATTTCGTCGATCTCTGCGCCGGGCCCCACGTGGATCATACCGGCCGGGTCAAGGCCTTCGCCTTACTTAGCACCGCCGGGGCCTATTGGCGGGGCGATAGCGCCAAGGCCATGCTTTGCCGGGTCTACGGAACGGCCTTCGATAACCGCGAAAGCCTGGATCGGTATTTAAAGCAAATGGAGGAGGCCAAAAAGCGCGATCATAATAAGCTTGGCCGGGAGCTTGAATATTTCACGACCAGCCAAGTCATCGGCCAGGGGCTGCCCATACTTTTACCCAACGGGGCCAAAGTCATTCAAATACTGGAACGTTTCGTTGAAGACGAGGAAGAGAAAAGGGGCTATTTACTCACCAAGACCCCCTTCATGGCCAAAAGCGACCTTTACAAAATAAGCGGCCATTGGCAGCATTATCGCGACGGCATGTTCGTCATTGGCCAGGAAGACGTTGACGACAATTCCGAGGTTTTGGCCCTTAGGCCCATGACCTGCCCCTTCCAGTTTCAAGCCTATCTGTCCAGGGCCAGATCGTATCGGGATTTGCCCCTGCGTTACAACGAGACCTCCAAGCTTTTTAGGAACGAGTCCAGCGGCGAAATGCATGGCCTTATCCGGGTCAGGCAGTTTACCATTTCCGAGGGCCATTTACTGGTTAGGCCCGATCAACTCGAAGAAGAGTTTAAGGGTTGTTTGGAGCTGGCCATATTCATGCTAAAGGCCGTGGGTCTTTTTGAAGACGTCTCCTATCAGTTTTCCAAATGGGACGAAAACAAAAAGGAAAAATACATCGGCGACAAGGAACAGTGGGAAAACGTCCAAGACCGGATGCGGGCCATTCTCGACAGTATCGACATCGATTACGTCGAGGCCGAGGGCGAGGCGGCCTTTTATGGGCCCAAACTTGACCTCCAGATAAAAAACGTTTTCGGCAAAGAAGATACCCTAATCACCATCCAGATCGATTTTTTGCTGGCCCAGCAGTTTAATCTGGTCTACACGGATTTTGACGGCAAGAAAAAACACCCCTACGTCATCCACCGTACCAGCATTGGCTGCTATGAGCGCACCCTGGCCCTGCTCATCGAAAAATACGCCGGGGCCTTGCCGCTTTGGATTAGCCCGGAACAGATTAGGATCCTGCCCATTACCGATCGGATAAACGAATACGCCCAAAGCCTGGCCCTAAAGCTCAAAGACAACGGCTTGCGGGTTACCGTGGACGATCGAAACGAAAAGATCGGCTATAAAATAAGGGAAGCCCAAACCCAAAAAATCCCTTACATGCTGGTCGTGGGCGACGACGAGCTTAAGGCCAACACCCTGGCCGTCCGCTCCAGAAAAACCGGCGACCTAGGCACGATGACCTTTGACGACTTTTTACGAAAATGCCTAACCGAAGTGAAAGAGCGTAACTTGACCGTCTAAAAGGTCAACCTTACCCTTATTGCCGTATCTTTTTCCCCATAAAATTCACCAAAACTTCCCCCGCCCCATGGAAAGACGGCTATCCATGGGGCTTTTCTTATATGAATCGTTATTTTGGTTAAAGTTTCTTTCAAAGGCTTACTAACCCGGGCGCCCAACAAAGGAACCTTGGCCCTTTTCGCCCCCGACGATCCCAAAATACGCTCCAAAGAAAAAACTTGCCAAACTTTTAAAACCTACATATACTTACGTTGGCATGGGGAATCCTTTACTCCATCCCTTTTGGCCATTCCCGTTTATCGGCAAATATTTTTAGCTCGGAGGTAACGGTTATGAAGAAAATCGCCGTGGCCTTATCGCTCCTGGTCCTAGTCGCGTTTTCGCCCCGGATAACCTTGGCCCAGGGAGGTTTTACCGGCCCTGGAGGGGTAGAGATCACGGTCCAGGAAGCCAAACTGAAAAAAGATTTACCACCGGGTGCTACTAATTTTTTTGTTTTAAGGGGACAAATAGTTCGTGAAATAGAAGACTGGACTTATTTGTTTAGAGATAATACTGGAGAAATAGTAATTTTAATAAGTGATGGAACTTGGAATGGCGTTGTCATAGATCAAAACGATTTTGTAGAAATTAAAGGTAGGATATTATTTGGGTGGACTACAGATAATAGGTTCATAGTTTCGTCTATTTTTAAAATAAGTTAATTTATTAATTAATAGTATTTATAAGTAAATAAAAATGATAATCTAACCTATTTTTAAAACCTTTTCCGATAAAACCCATAAAAACTTCCCACGCCCCATGGAAACACCGCTTTCCATGGGGCTATTTGTTTATAAACGGTTCACGGTTGCCCTTCGGTTACCCAGGCGCGCGCGAAAGGGCCGTTGGACCGGCTCGAGGCGGACGGGGCTTGATTAGGGCCCAAAAAAAAACTCTGGAGATATTTTTTAAAAGGGCCTATACTTATGTCGCCAAGATAGATTTTTGGATTGTCTTTTTTGGCCAGTCCCATTAATT
>JAITLH010000258.1 GCA_031277995.1 Deltaproteobacteria bacterium | reverse complement strand
TGGATATGTCATTAATTTTAACCATCTAGTTATGGTGATATTTTAGACTATAATGGCAGTTTGTCGCTAATATTTTTTTGGTTCTTTGTCCCGGCCCGGGGCCGGGGGGAGGAATGATTATATTGGACGGGAGCTTGACAGTATTTGATGCGGTAATGTATTTTTGATCATGTTATAATGGAGTGATCGGGCTCCGATTTACGGGGTCTCTTTTTTGGAGTCAGCTCTATTGTGCCTAATGTCGTGATTTTTAAATTAAAATCGCGGCTGGGGCCTTTGGTGGGTTGGATGTCTGGTTGAAAATAACCATTTTTAACATACGTACTGTTTTTTTTCAATATAGTTCTCATCAGAGAAAGATTGGGGGTTAGATGATAGGCATAGTCTTAGTCGCGCACGGTCAGCTGGGAGCTGAGCTTTTGAAGGCCGCCGAATTGATCATTGGGAGCCAACAAAAGTGCCATACCGTGGCCATAGAAATGAACCTTAGCCCAGATTATTTAAGCGACATGATTGCCAAGGCCATAAAGCTCCAAGACAACGGCCGGGGCGTTTTGATTATAACCGACATGTTTGGAGGCACCCCAACCAATATCAGCCTCTCCTTTCACGAGGATGGCAAGGTCGAGGTCATAACCGGGGCCAATTTACCCATGCTTTTAAAAGCCATTGAATATAGGAAAAAACCGGACGTCGATCTAAGAACCCTGGCCAAGGTCACCCTCGATTACGCGCTCAAATCCATTTACATAGCCAGCGACATGCTTAGGGGCCCCCGTAAATGATTCCTTTTAACGTTCTCGCCCATTGGAAGCGACTTGGGAATTTCACCGGGGCGCGAAAACGTTTGTTCCCCGCCTTTTGACGTTATCTTCGGCCCATTTTCACCAAACGGCCAAAAGGTCGTTTGAAAGGCTTGACGGAGCTAAGATCATGACCCTTAAGATATTTTCCGCGGCTCAAAAGCTTATTCTTGGGCCAAGGTTATTTGGCCGGAGGGCCTTTTGGGCCAGTGGGGGATCAATTTTCGGTAACGTCAAGTCCAACGAGCGCATTTACGCTTGTCACCGGTTAAAGCGCGGCTAAACCATGCCCATCGTTCTCACCCGCATAGATCAAAAGCTCATTCATGGGCAAGTCCTCACGGCCTGGGTCCCGTTTTTGCGCGTCAACAAAATCGTGGTCGTGGATGAGGAGACCACCAAAAAGCCCGATATCATGCGCATTATGAGCTCGCCAGTTCCTAGCGGTATCGTCACCTCTTTTATCACCCCCGGCCACCTAAAAGACGAGCTGGAAAACTGCCGAAAAGACGGCGTACTGAGTCTCATATTATTCAAGGACGTAAACGGGGCCAAGGAAGCCATAAATCACGTTCGCGATAAAATTCACAGCATCAATCTTGGTTATTTAGGCCATAACCCCGACACGGTTTGCTTAAATATTGGCAAATTTTTCTCAGTCATCGAGAAAGAAATCGATCAATTAAACTGGATAATCGACCAAGGAATAACGCTCTATACCCAATCCGTGCCAAACGAACCAAGAGTTAACATAAGATCCGACAAACTTGTCTGGCCCTGGCCATGAACATGGAATCGACCTACCCAACCCATATATGTTGGGCCTTGGTATTGGCCGCCATATTAAACCTTGACCGTTTAGCCCTTGGTCAAAACGCCTTTTGGCGTCCGCTGGTGGCGGGCTTAATCATTGGCCTTTTGGTTGGGCAAGTAAGGCTCGGTTTGACCCTGGGCCTTTGGGTTGAAGTCCTTTGGCTGGGCCGCCCCCCCTTGGGCGGGGCCATCATTCCAAACGGCGCCTTGGCCTTGTCGGCGGCCCTGGTGGGCTTGGCCGGGAGCCTGAGCTTTCTTAATCTCCCCCCCGACCCCCAAAAACCCTTGGCGCCGCTGGCCCTGGGCCTAATTATCCCCTTGGCCCATTACATGACTTCGATTGAGCCCATGACCAGACGCTGGGGCGAGTTTTCGCACAACGCACTCGCGAAAGCCCTGGAAAACGATCTCGCCCCCCAAATCTGGAAGGCCAATCTGGTCGGCATTGGGCTTACTTTTTCCCTGGCCTTGGCCTTTTCGCTTTTTGGGGCGCTCGTCATGGCCCTGATCTCGGTTATCGCCTTAAGCGCCTTTCCCCAATGGTTCTGGCAAACCTTGGTAAAACTCCAATTTCTCATTCCCATACTATGCTTTGTCTATATGGGCCTTTACTTTAACCGCAGCAAGTTAAACCGTTACGCCTTGACCACGGTAATTACCCTAATACTTTTATCGATACTCTCGGTGGCGCTATGACCGGTCAGCCCAAAACCCCCCAGGGAACCCGTCCCAAAGCCGAAGGCCAAAAGCCCTTGGAGGATAGCGAGCCCTCACCCAACAGTCCCGAAACCGTTTTGGGAACCGAGGCGCCGCGACCAAACCAGGAGACTTTGGAAACCGCCAAGCCTTTGGAGGCTAAGGGGACGGCCGGGCCGATAAAGCCCTATGAAATCAAGTTGACGGCCGGGGCTTGGCAGGCGATCGTGGACGCGGGGACCGCCGAGGCCGGGAAGCTGGCGGGGCCCGGGGGGACCGCCGAGGCTGGGAAGGCCGTTGGGGCCAAGGCCGGGGGCCGGAAAGGCCCTAGGGCGCCCTCCACTTCCAATGAATGGATGAATTTATGGGCCAAGGAACGGCCCTTTAGCGAAGAGCTTTTTTCGGAAAAGGGACGGGAAGACTACTCAACCATCACCGAGGAAATTTTAAAGGACAATTTAAGGCTAAGAACGGTTGACGTCAACTCTTTGTCGGAAATCGTCAAACTGGAAAATCTCTGTCACGTCGATCGCTGGTCGGTCGATAATTTCGTTTCCGAGTTGCAAAGATCTTTTACCTTGTCCAAGGGCCTTTGGTTGGGCAGATCTTTGGTGGGCTTGTGTCTTAGTTGGATTATCCCGCCCGAATGCCATCTCCTTAACCTCATGATTCACCCCACCCTCTGGGGCCGGGGGTTAGGGACGTATTTGATGAAAGATCTGATCGAAACGGCCAAAACAGAAAAGGCCTACAAAATACTTTTGGAAGTTAAGGTCGGAAACAGAAGGGCCAGAAAACTCTACTATAAGTTGGGTTTTATTGACGCGGGCTTTAGAAGGCAATACTATTCGGATGGTTCCAACGCCAATCTCATGACCTTGGAACTGCCCTCCCCGCCGGGCGTGTCATTGGCCGTCACCAAAAGGCATCCCCCAAAGCCGCCCATCCCGACGGGTAGAAACAATAAGCCCAAGGTTTAGGCCATGGCCCGGCCCTGGCCGGGCATTGGTAATTTTCGTTTATCCGGTCTTACTTAAATAAGCCCGAGGACTAAACGGGGAGGTATCGAGACTCATGAGTTTCAAAGATTCAGAAGACATTGCCCTAGCCAATCCCGAGGAACTTTTCGAGATTGGCTTGGATTCTTATTACGGCCGCGGAGAGGGAATAGACTACGTCAAGGCCGCGAAATATTTCCGCCTATCCGCCGACGGGGGTTATCCCGACGGGCAGTATTATTTAGGCAAGTGCTATGAAGAAGGCCACGGGTTCGAACGGGACCCCGAACTGGCCGTCATATATTTTCGCCTGGCCGCGGATGGTGGCGAATCCTACGCCCAGGTCGATTTGGGCGTGGCCTATTTGAGGGGCGAGGTGGTCGAAAGGGACTACGCCAAGGCCGCCAAATACTTTCAGATGGCCGCCGCTCAGGGCCATCCCGAGGGTCAGTATTATCTGGCCACCCTTTACGAAAACGGCGAAGGGGTAGAAAAAGACCTTGAAAAGGCCAAGGAATATTATCGCCTGGCCGCCCAACTGGGCGTTACCAAGGGGAGGCCTCGTTAAGGGGGGATCCGCTTTTTTCGCGCCTTCTGGGCGCTATCGATGGGGAGGCCTCGTTAAGGGGAGATCCGTTTTTTTCGCGCCAACTGGGCCAAAAGGGCCCGGGGCTGGGACCGCGTTTTTAATTAAATAAGTTTAAACCCATAGAATAAAAACCGCGTTAAAACAAGTTTGAAGGGTTCTATTCCTTTCCGGCGGGGAGGATAGAACCCTTGGTCTTAAACGATTGGGGGTGACGGGCGGTCACCCCAAAGGAAATCATGAAATGCCCGAAACCATATTGGTGGTAGATGACGAAAAGGACATTCGGCTAACCTTGGGAGGTTTATTGGCCGACGAAGGCTACATGGTCTCCCAGGCCCAAAGCAAGGAAGAAGCCTTGGAGAGATTGGAGGAAACCACCCCGGATTTGATTATCTTGGATCTCTGGATGGGCGGGTCGGAAAAGGGTTTTGAAGTTTTGGACCGGGTTAGGGAGGATACGCCCCAGGTGCCGGTGGTGGTTATTTCCGGGCATGGCAACATCGAAACGGCGGTAAAGGCCGTAAGGCTTGGGGCCTACGATTTTATCGAAAAACCCTTGTCGGCCGACAAGATTTTGTTGGCCGTTCAAAGGGCCTTGAGTTTTAAAAAACTCACCACGGAAAACCAGATTTTGCGGACCAGGGGCCGCAAGGCCGGCCTCATTACCGGCCGCAGCCAGCCCATGATCGCCTTGCAAAAAACCATCGAAATGGTGGCCCCCACCCCGGCCTCGGTACTTATTAGCGGCGAAAACGGGGTCGGGAAGGAACTGGTGGCCCACACGATTCACCAGCTCTCCCAAAGGGCCGATCGGCCCATGATCGAGATTAACTGCGCCGCCATTCCCGAGGAATTGGTCGAAAGCGAATTGTTTGGGCATGAAAGGGGCGCCTTCACCGGGGCCGACCGCCGTCGCCAAGGGCGCTTCGATCTGGCCGACAATTCGACCTTGTTTTTGGACGAAATAGCCGACATGAGCCTTAAGACCCAGGCCAAGATCCTACGGATTTTACAGGAAAAAAAGTTTGAGAGGGTCGGGGGAACCAAGACCATCGAGGTTGACGTCAGGATAATAGCCGCCAGCAACAAAGATTTGGAAAAGGAAATAGCCGAGGGCCGGTTTCGAAACGACTTGTATTATCGCCTAAACGTCGTTCCCATCGTCGTTCCCCCTTTACGGGAAAGGACCGAGGACATCCCGGAACTGGCCACCTTGTTTTTACAGGAATGCCTTAAAGTCAATAACCTCGGCCAAAAGAGTTTGGACCCGGCGTTCGTCGAGAGGCTTAAACTTAGACCCTGGCAGGGAAACGTCAGGGAATTAAAAAACACCATCGAGAGATTGGCCATCATCACCCCCGGCCCGGTCATCGCCAGGGATCCCACCGAAACGGGGTTGGAAAACGCCAACCAGGTCCCCAAACTCAAAAACGGCGAAGGCCCGGAACCCCATTATTTGGCCCTCCCATATCGCCAGGCCAAGGCGGAATTTGAACGCCGGTATTTCCTCGCTCAGCTTCAGGCCCACGGCAACAACATCACCCAAACGGCGGAGGCGGTCTCATTGGACCGTACCAGCCTCCATAAAAAACTGAAGGCCCTTGGTTTTAAAGACTGGGTGGAGGTTAACGTTGAAAAACCCAATTGATTACCTATACGATCTCTACAAGCGACTTGAGGAATCTGGCCTGACCAATTGGCCACTTTTGGCCGCGGCCTTAAGTTATTACTCCGCCCTGGCCGTGGTCCCCATCCTGGCCATTTGTTTCGCCTTGGCCAAAAGCATGGGCTTGGAAGAGGCGCTTTACAAAACCCTCCAGGACAATTTCGGGGGCCAGGACGCCGTATTGTCCATGATTACCGGCTTTGCCGAAAACTTGATTAAAAACTTTTCCGGTAGTTTACTGGTTTTTTCGGCCCTGGCTTTCATTTTTTGGTCCGTTTACGGCTTGCTTTGGCAACTGGAAGTTAATTTCTCAAAAATTTTCGGCTATCTCTCAAACCGTCCGGGCCTCCAAAGGGCCGGGGATTACCTAACCATCATGATGGTCATCCCCTTTTTCCTATGCGCGGCCGGAAGCGTCAACATTTTTATCGCCGGCATTGACTCGTCCAGGTTTTTGCTGGCCTCGAAACTTGAGTTAAAACCCCTGCACACCTCGCTCATGGTCATTTTCCCGGTGCTTATTTGGTGGTTTATCCTTTCTTGGACCTACGCTTATTTTAGTCGGGGCGTTATCCGCTGGCCCGAACGCCTAATCGGGGGCTTCATCACCGGCCTGGTTTTTCAGATCTTCCAGAAATTTTACCTATCGGTGATAATCTCGATCACCAGCTACAACGCCATCTACGGAAGTTTCGCCGTGGTTCCGCTTTTCATGCTTTGGCTTTACATTAGCTGGCTAATCGTCATTTTCGGCGGCGAAATCACCAGGCGCTTGGCCGATTTTTTCCTAAGCGGCTTAAGCCTTAAATCGATACTGGTTCCCTTAAGCTTAGGGGAGCTTCGGGAAGTGTCCATAAAAATCATGGAGACGATCGTCGCGACCTATGAAAACAAAGAAAATCCCAAACCCACCAGTATCCTCTTTTTGGCCAAATCCCTAAAACTCCCCATACCCCACCTGGGCCGCGCCGTCAACTGCCTCCAGAACGCGGGGCTCCTAACCAGAATCGCTTCCCCGGACGAACCCTGCCCGGTCTTTTTGCCCGCCCTGGCCCCGGATCTTCTTAATAAAGAAGTCATTTGCCAGGCCCTGGACAAACTGGCCATGGGCACTTGACCCATGATAAAGAAGATCTCCATCATTGGCGGCGCCGGCGGCGTGGGTTCGACTTTGGCCTTTTTCCTGGGCCTAAAAAACCGTTTCGAACGCGTTTGCCTTATCGGAAACAGGCGAAACGTCCTGGAGACCCACCTAATCGATCTGCGGGAATGCTTTGGCGAAGAGACGGACACGACCGTTTCCGGGGGCGGTTACGAAGAACTAAACGACGCCGATCTGGTCATCATGGCCGGGGCGGTCACGGGCGATAAGGTCACCTCAAGGGACGATTATTTAAAGGCCAACCTAAACCTGGTCAAAGAAGCGGCCCGGGAAATCAAAAACCGCGCCCCAAAGGCCGCGGTCATTTCCTGCACTTCCCCGGTCGACGCTTACGTCATGGTGTTTTTACGGGAAACGGGCTGGGATCGCCATGGCCTATTGGGCTTTTGCCGAAACGACTCCCTAAGGTTTCGCCACATGGCCGCCAAAGTCCTAAACCTAAACCCCGGCCTAATAAGCGGTAACGTCTTGGGAGAACATGGGGCCACCCAAGTCCCGCTCTTTTCCACCCTTCGCTACAAAGGGGAGCCCCTTTCCGTAACCGCTGACCAAAAAGCCCAAATATCGCACCTTCTAAATACCTGGTACGGCTACTGGCAAGCCCAAAACTCCAAAAGAACCACCACCTGGACCTCGGCCACCAGCCTTTGGAAAAACCTGGAAGCCCTTTTTCTTTCCCCCAAAGAACCCCATTTGTCCCCGGACTGGCCCTGGCCTGCCCCCCAAGCCCAGGCCCCCCGGGACGCCGCCTGCGCCCAGGCGCCGGTTTCCGCCGACGCGGGAACCCAGTGGTCCGTCACGATGGGATCGGTTCTCCTTAGGGGCGAATACGGCCTATCCGACGTGGCCTTGGGCGTTCCCATTACCCCCGGCCCCTTAGGTTGGGGCCAAGTGATTGAACTTGACCTCTGGCCCGAGGAATGGGAGGCCCTCAAAAAATCAGCCGAAAAAGTCAAATCCCTTTACGAGTCCTGTTCATAAGGAAAAAGCGAGTTCCCTCGCATAACTTAAAGCTATTTTTGGCCGCGAAAGGGTTTTCCCTAGGCAAGCTCACGCCTTTGTGTTAAATATACCAACGACAAAAACGGCTCGGCCCCATGGCCGATATCGGGGGCCCATTGGCAATGGACCCGCTAACGGGTTTGGCGCGTTTGGCTAGGGTTTATCGGCTAGCCGGCTAAGCGCTTCATTCCGGGGGCCGTTTTTAAATTTTTTTCTCGCCGGCTTTGGCCTTAGGAACGGCAGTGATTAAAAACCTAAAGGGTCAGGTGGAATATTACACCTTCGAAATTCTCGCGCCCTACCCTGAGCTTCGACACGCCGTCATGAGCAGGCACGGCCCGGGCGGCCAGGACTGGACCTTTTCCTACCGGGACGAAGTTGACCCCGAACTTATAAACGCCAACATCGATTTGGCCGTAAAGGCCCTGGGGATAAAAACCCCCATCCAGGTGGGCCAGGTCCACGGCGCCCAGGCCTTAATCCTGGCCCCCCAGGAGACGTATTTGCCCAAAAAGCCCGAGGACGTCTGGGTGGGCTTTGACGCCATCATTTCGGCCTTCGGGCATAGCCTGATGATTAAGGTGGCCGACTGCCAGGGCCTCATCGTCTACGATCCCACCAGTTCCGCCCTGGCCCTCGTCCATAGCGGCTGGCGCGGCTCGGTTCAAAACGTCATCGGCCGAACCGTTAAGACCATGGCCAAGACCTTTAAGCTTAACCCCAAAAACTTTTTGGCCTGCTGCGCTCCCTCGTTGGGGCCATGCCACGCCGAATTCATAAACTACCAAACCGAATTGCCCCAGGCCTTTTGGGAGTTTAGGGACGAAAAAAACCTGTTCGATTTCACGGCCATAAGCCGCAAGCAATTAACCGCCTCTGGCCTCAAAGACGACAATATCGAGTTTTCCGGCGTTTGCACCCGCTGTTCCGAAGATTTTTACTCCTATCGCCGCGGGGACTCGGGCCGTTTTGCCATCATCGCCGGCCTGGCCACCGGATCGGGCCAAAGCGACGCCGATGAGATTGGCGGCGCCATTGGCGCCGGCGGGGCCCCTTAACCGGGAGCGGGGGAGCCAATCGCCCAGGTTGATTTTTTTGCCTAAGCCACTTAAATTAATATAAAACGCGAATCGGGGGGGGTGGATTATTTCAGAGAGTGATTTAGAAATGGGTTGGGGCAAAGGCCAAATCTCCAAGCCAATCATGGTTACGGGAAAAGTCGATCGGACTTCTTACCTTGGTGGGGACAATTACTTTTTGAACGTTACCGTCCCCAAGGGATATTTCAAGGACCTGGGACGATTCGTTCGCCTTAGGGCTTGGCCCAAAATGGGCCAGGGCCCGGGTACGCTATTGGATCGGCCTTTTTCCATCCACTACTCTAGCGAGAGAAATTTAGGTTTCCTCATAAGGGAGGTTGGGCCGGGCACCCAAATACTCACCTCGCTTAGGAAAGGCGACGAGGTTAGGGTCATCGGGCCGCTGGGCCGGGGCCTTGACGAGCTGGAACCGGATTTTTTGAACGAAAAATGGTACCTGGTGGCCGGTGGGGCCGGGCTGGGGCCCATGGGCTCCATGGCTTGCGTCCTTGGCGGCCGCAGGGCCAAGCTTTTTTACGGGGAGAGATCCGGCCAACAACAAATTAAGCATAACGACCTAGGGATGTTATTTGTCAATCTTTTGTCTGGGGGTTGGGAAAACATCGTGCCCACCACCGAGGACGGTACCGGTTATGGACTAAAGGGCCTGGTGACCGAACCCTTGATTCAAAGCCTCTTGGAAGAAAAAAGATCCATCATCGGCTGCGGACCCAAAGGACTTCTGGCCGCCTTAGCCAAAATCGCCCGAAAACATGGGGTAAAATATTTGGCCTGCGCCGAAGAACGCATGGCTTGCGGCCTGGGGGTCTGTTTATCCTGTAGCTTACCGAAATTGGACGGGTCGAATTTTAGGGTTTGCCAGCAGGGCCCTTTGGTCGATGGCCTAAGTCTCGATTGGGAGCGGATCCGTGCCTAACGATCACCCTTACAGAAAGAACCCGGGCAAAAAGGCCACCCGGCCTGATTTAAGCGTTAACCTGGGCCACCTGAGACTCAAAAACCCGGTCCTGGCCGCCTCGGGCACCTTTGGCTACGGCTTGGAGCTGGCCGCCTTTTGCCCGCCCCAGAAGTTGGGAGCGGTCATAACCAAGGGCCTAAGTTTGGAGCCCTGGCCCGGTAACCCAAACCCTCGGATCATCGAGGCCGGCTTTGGCCTAATTAACGCCATCGGGCTGGAAAACGTTGGCGTCCAGGTTTTCTTAGAAAAATACCTTGAACCCCTTAAAAATACCGGGGCCGTGGTTGGGGCTAACGTTTTGGGAAAAAGCGCCAACGATTACGTCGCCTTGACCCAAATCCTCGCCCAGAGCCAGGTCGATTTTATCGAGCTTAACGTCAGCTGCCCTAACCTAAAACACCCCGGCGGGCTTAGTTTTGGTTCCGACCCGGTGACCTTGGCCCAAATCACCCAAAAATCGGTCGAAATCGCCAACGGTAAGCCAATCGTCGTAAAACTCCCTCCCTTGGTTACCGACATCGTCAGCCTCGCCCTGATCGCCCAAGAAAACGGCGCCTCGGCCGTCTCGCTCATTAATAGCCTCCCGGCCCTCTCGATAAATTTGGAAAAGCGCCAGGCCAACCTGGCCAACGGCCCGGGGGGCCTTTCCGGGCCGCCCATAAAACCCCTGGCCCTGAGGCAGGTGGCCCTTTGCGCCAAAAGCCTGTCCATCCCCATCATCGGCCTGGGCGGAATCATGGATTACCAAGACGCCCTGGAGTTTATCGTGGCCGGGGCCACCGCCGTCCAGATAGGCACGGGCATCTTGGTCGATCCGACCCTGCCTACCCAAATCGTAAACGGCATCGCCGCCTACCTTGAGAGTAACGACATCCATACCCTTGGGGAAATTAGGGATACCCTTAGGTGGTGACCAAGCCAGGGCCGTCCCTTTCCCCTGGACCCCTTAACCCCTAGGCTGGGACCAAGTCGGCCGAGGATGGCCGCCATGGGGCCTGTTTTTGCCAAGGCTGCGGTTTAGGGTTTTTGGGGCGGGGCAAGGCCTTGGCCATCAGCCAAGGCGGAGCGAAGTTTTTTTTGGCCAGGAAAAGATAGGCTATAGTCTCGAATTATTTTTGCCCAAGGATAAATTATGTCTAAATTAGCTCGTAAGTCACTAATTATTATTAGCTCATTAGTAATATTATTGGTACTTTTGTTTGTTTTCTTTCCGAGTTTTTTACTTAAAAGAACTTTTAATCAAGACTATTCGGAACCGGATTCCGTTCTGGCCTCGATACGGACCGACGACGTTTCGGTATCGCTATTTTTAGACGAGATTAATTTAAAAAACATCGTTTTAACCCCCAAGCAAGGGCAAACCACGCCCGTCATCATAGGCTCGGCCAGGGTGACCAATCTAAACCCCTGGAAAGTCATAAAAACCAGTTTTGGCTTTAGAGGGGACAGTTTCGATCTCTTGTCCGAAAGCGAAGTGGTTTTAAGGGACATAAACACGGCCGACGAGCCCGAAGCGGTTCTAAAAATCCACGCCGGGACCTTGTCCTTGGAGAATTTTTTCCAGGATTACACCGTAACCAACATGGCCAGGGTCGATCAGCTCTCCTTTCAGTCGCTAAAATTCACGGATTTAAACATAAGCGTTTCCAACGATTCCTTGGTCTTTAAGTCGGAAGGGCTCTCGTTTTTGAACCTCAAAAGCTCTTTTTTGGGCGCCCTGGTGGTTTCGACTTTGAGCTTAAATTCCAGCGCCCATGAGCAAAGCTTGGTAAGCGTCGATAACGCCCGGGTCTCCAACATAGATTTGATTAGCTTTTACTCGGGACTTGACCGGGCCTTGGTGGCCAAAGACGCCCTGGGTTTTTTCACGGGCCTAAACGAGGTTACCAACGCCCTGGGGAGCCTGGATTTGGCCTCGCTATCCATTTTTGGGACAAACGATGAATTTTTGTTTATTCGCAAGGCCATAATCGACCAACTGGGGGTTGAAGGGGACTTGGGAGAAGGTAAGGTTACCATAGTTGAGGATCTTAACCTAAATATGGATGAACTTGGATTATTCATTAAAGACGCTCCCATGAAAAAGGCTATTTTTGATAGCTTAGATAAAAAAAGCGTCATCAATTTTAAGTCAACTTCCCGAAACAAAGAGGCCAAGTTAAACGGTTCTTTTGATTTGGGCGTCAAAGACAAGATCGATATTAATTTGCTCTATTCTATCGATAACCCCCCGTCCAGCTTAAATATTTTAAGCCTTTTCACCAGTTTGCCCAAACTGGGCCTGGGCCGCGGAGAACTCGAAATTACCGATCACTCCTTTCTAAGCGCCTTTAGCCAAAACCTAAGCCAGAACTTTTACGGGGGCCAATCGACGGCCGAGTTTCTCAAACCCTATCTGGCCAATTATCTTACGTACCTAATCGATCCCAACCCCGATAATCGCCCTTTCAATAAGGACATCTTGGAAATTGAGTTAAACGGTTTTCTAAGCAATCCTCAAAGCCTTAAAATTAGCTTTGACCCAATCCCCGGCTACCCCATGGCCGTGCTGGAAGATGACGATTCAAACTTGGCTAATTTGGCCCTTAGCCCCAACGTTGAGCAGAAAGTCTCAGCCTTGGCAGAGAAATATAAATATGCTATGATTCGAGAATTAAACTTGACTTTGGAAGCTAATGGCCGGGCTCCGGTTTCCGTATATTTGGATCGCCCCGGCGCTCCCCTGCCTTCCAGTTCTCTCGAACTGCCCAACTGATTCGCGTTTTCGTTTGCCTGGCCTAAATATCAAAATTTTTAGGCCATGATTAATATTTGTCTCTCCTAAAGGGACATATTAAAGGACAATATATCATGACCAATGGTTTATTTAAAAATAGATCCGGTAAAGCTATAGTAATAATCCCCATAGTCGTAGTCGTTTTAGCCGCCCTAGCCGTTGGCGCCTACTTCTTTTTTAGTTCTAAATACAAAAACGAAGCCGTTAACTCTTTTTCTTTACTAATGGATAATCTTTTCAGCCAAAATAATTGGAAAGTTAATTCTTACGACTTTTCCATTACCGATAAGACTCTGGTCGCCAACAAAGTCAGTTTTAACCCTATGGTTTTGGGCTTACCCAAGGAAACGTCGGTTAGGGTCGATTCGATAGTATTCGTAAACGGCCTGGCCGAAGACGAGATGGCCAATCTCCTAAACCTAAAACGCTGGGAGTCCCAAACCGACACTCATTTGGCCGACCGGGTTACCCTAAACGCCCTAAACATCGCCTACGCTAAAGAAGGCGCCAAGACCGACGTCACCGTTGAAGAGATTACCTTATCGGGACTTGATTTGGTCGCGGCGGACGTCTCGAGCGGCTCGGCCCAAAGCGCCGTTTCCGCCGACCCCAACGACAAAAACCAAAACATCCTTTCCTTTATCAAAAGCTCCAGATTGGGCAAATTCTCCCTTAATAACGTCACCGTTAATTCGAGCTCGCCCGCTCAATACGATTTGCTGTTAACCATCGCCAAGGTCGATGACACCGATTTAAGGCTTGGCCAAAACGTGACCGATTTAAACGATTCCTTTGCTCTGTTAGGTTCTTACAGCGTCAAGGAATCCCTCCTAAACGGGGTTGAGGTGAGTTTTTCCAAAAAGAAAGACGAGCAGATGACCATCAAAGCCCATCTGGGAAACCAAACCATCAGGGACTTAGCCAATTACGCGGGCAGCGTCTATCAAGTGGACGATTTTACCTTTTCTTTCGAGAGCGATGACGATTATTCGCCCCTGACTTTTTCCATGGCCAACGGGGTCTTAAACTCCTTTGATTTTACGGCTTTTGTTGAAAGGATCACCACCGTCGCCAAAGACATGAACGTAAATGACCTTGACGACGTCAACTCGGTCTATTCAAGCATGTATAGGCTTTCGGATATTTTCGCCATGCCCTATACCTTTAATGACTGCGAAGTGGTTGACGTTGACTTTTCCATGTTTAAAGAAATAACCTTGACGGTTGACAAACTAACCGCGAAGGGTCCCTTCATAGCCAATAAACTTTCCCCGTCCTCCTCTTTCGACCTGATTAACCTAACTTTGTCTTTGCCCGATAACTCGGCTAATCCCAAGCTGGCCGAATTGTCGCAATTTGTTAGGGATTTTGGCCAAAATACCTTTAACGTATCCTACGGCATTCGGACCACCTACGACGAAAACACTTCCACGGTCAAGCATGCCTACGCGCCTTTGCTTAAGGTAGATAATTTGGCGGCCCTAAACTTCGACTACACCTTAACGGGCATGACCACCTCGCTTTTTGACATTTTGGCCCAGACTTCCATGGACGACGCGAAAGATCTCATTTTCGCCCCGGAATTTCACAACCTCGGCTTGGCCCATTTTCGCGTGGAAGTAGTCGATCAATCCCTGACCGACAAGCTCATAAATTACTACGCCAAAACCCTTTACCAAGATCCGACCTTTTTTAAGGATTTCATCAAGGTCTACGTCGCCACCTCCATCGAGGACGGCAAAATAGGTGACTGGGAACTAAAATCCGAGATCGCCAACGGCCTAAAATCCTTTTTCGATACCCCCAAAAGCCTAATCCTGGAATTTACCCCTAGCCAACCCCTAAGCACTTCCTCGGCCATGCTCCAGGGCTTTGACACCGTAACCATCGTAAATTCCCTAAACGGCAATTTTACCGTAACCCCCCAAGCCCCGATCCCCCTAAGACTGGCCCCGCCGCCCCCGGCCCCGGCCCAGGAATCTGACCCGCTCCAGGGCTTGGACCTAGACGATTTTGAAGACGATTTAGACCAGGACCAATAAACCCCTTGCCGCCAATAGCGCCCCCGCCCAGGGGGGGCGCCCAGGGTCGCCGCCCTTTACTTAGTAACCACCTAGGCCCCCAGGCTTGGCCTTCCCAAAGCCGGGGGCCTTTTAAAAAAATAGCGCTCGCCCAATCTTTTATTTCGTAAAAATTTATATTTAAAACTTTTACTTATATCCGCCAATCCTCAAAAGCTCAATTACTTCTAAAACAGGAATTAAGCATGTCAAATTCTGACTCTAAGCCGACTGGTTACCAAGGTCCTCCCCAAGACCCAACTCAGGGCCCGCCTCAGGGTCAGCCGCAAGATCAACCCCAAGGTCCGCCTCAATTGCCCCCGCAATTGCCGCCCCTGGGACCTTTGCCGGGCCAGCCCCAATATCCGCCGCAAGGGCCGCCTCAATTACATCCTCAGGGACCGCCACCCCTAGGGCCACCCCAATTGCCGCCCCTGGGACCTCCTCCGCAAGGCCCACCACCCCTGGGGCCACCACAGGGCCCCTATCAGTATCCGCCGCAAGGTCCGCCCATGGCACCTCCGCAAGGACAAAAACCAGGCGGGGGACCGCCATCTGGTCCGACTAAGAAGCTAAGCGCTAAGGTCAAGGTTTTATTGGCCGTTTTGGTTTTGATCGTCTTAGTGGGCGGCGGGGCGCTGGGATATTATCTTTACGGGCAAAAGAAGGCCGAGCCGACTTTTAAATTCGTCATGGATAACGTATTTGGGGAAGGCAACTATCAATACGAAAGCGTTAAGTATAACGTTTTTACCAAAAATTTTGTGGCCAACGCTTTGACCTTTAAGGCCACCGGATTGGCCCTAAAAATAGGGCTAACCAAGATTGACCGGCTGGCCATGGCCAAACCGGCCAGCCAAAGCGATTTTGAGCAAGCCTTTGGCGGGAAAGCGGCGCCCGATAGTATTTTAATCGAAAAACTGACCATTGAAGGGCCTGAGTTTGCCGGATTAGAAGACGTTTTACGCAAAAATGTCAATCAAAGGGATAGCGTCACTTTAAACGTTGGTTCCATAGAACTAAGTAACATAAAAACTACAGAAAAAAATATTTTAGGTATTTTACTCCCAAAAAACTTGCAACATGTCAGTTTCGATACCGTACGCATAGTGGATCTTGATTCTAAATTAACCGCGCAAAAATATGACCAAACTCTTAGCTGGGAAGACCTTACCCTGACCTTGGGAAATTACGAAGAAGTCATAAAAGAATATGAACATTTATTTAAATATTTTAATTTTAGAAAGATAGTTTCTTTTTCCGTCTCTAATTTTAATATTGAGCATAATCAACCTTCTGAGCTATTTTACGTAAAAATAAATAACGAATCTCTAGAAATGAAAAATTTAGATTTTAATTCCCTAGAATCATTGATACTAAATAATTTTAGTTCAAATATAAACGCCCGAGATATACATAAAAATGTACCTTTAAATCTATCTATCAACAATTTAGAACTAAAAGACTTTGTCAATACTAAATTGTTCATAGATTGGGCAATTGATGAGAGAAAATTTTACACCGATGATTTCTCCAAAACACCCATGAAAGGATCGTTTACCTTAAACGGCTTAAAAGCCGACCTTAAAGACAACCTTGGTTTGTCCCTTAAGCGCTTAGCCCTGGCCTTTGATTGGAACGCCGACCAGGCCCCTTCTAGCTTTAATTCAACGGTTGAAGAGCTTAGCTACCTACCCGGATTGAACGCTACCGAAAACGATCTTAATCGGTTTAACAAATTTTCCATTAATAAATTGCGCCAAAACGAATTGCTTTATTCCTTTGACCTAAAAACAACCTACGAACCCAAGACCGGCAACCTGACCCTGACCAGCGCTCCCCTGGTAGAAATGAAAGGCTTTTTGGGCGTGGATGGTTCTTTGACCCTAAACCTGGCTCCCGATACCTTGTACAAACTGGTACGCTGCCCCCTAAACCAAATAAGGGTCAATTTTTCTTCTTCGACCACTGATTGGTATGAAGTACTTCCCTGTACGCTAGATACCGTTTTTAATAAAAAGCCCAAGATTGAGGTCTTGGAAGGGGAGTTGGTTTTCAAAAACGAAAAACTTATGACTTTAATTTCCGCTATAGCCGATGAATTTCAAATAAGTTCAATAAATAGCGAAGAAATAGTAAAGATGTTAAGTTTTTTTGTTGATGACGTTACCAGAAAATTATCCGATCCCAGCGATTTAAATTCCCAAATCGGCTCCGCTTTGCAAAAGGCGCTCGATCAGGGCGGCCAGCTTACCATAAAAGCCCAGCCGCCCCAGCCCATGTCTTTATACGAATTCGATAGCCCCCCGGTCTTTGACGTAAGAAAACTAAACCTAAGCCTGACCTTAAATAACGAGCCGACCATTTACCTAAGCGAAAACGGCCAGGCCAGAACCAGGTCGGAAGCCAGAACCCAGGACGAAAAGTCTTCCTCTGGCCAAACCCAAAAAGCCCCGGCCAAGGGGGATATCGGCGCCGGTTACCAGGATCGTCCCGCCACCCCTACCCCGCCCGCGGGAGACGGCCAGGCGGCCAAGGAAGATCGTCCAAGTTCGCCCGTTGCCCCAGCCCGGGAACGGGCGCCCTAT
Source organism: Deltaproteobacteria bacterium (assembly GCA_031277995.1). Classification (GTDB taxonomy): domain Bacteria; phylum Desulfobacterota; class Desulfarculia; order Adiutricales; family Adiutricaceae; genus JAIRNQ01. The sequence goes on along the minus strand of JAITLH010000258.1, from coordinate 4,512 downwards.
TCCGCCGAGGATTACTGGGCTAAGTTTACTTTTCTCATGGATTCCATTTTTGGCCAGGGCAATTGGGAAGCCGGACAAGCCAGGGATTATAACGCCTCCACGGGAATATATAAGGTTTCTCCCTTTTCGGCTACGCTCGTAAACTATAAGCCCAATAAAAACGGGACTTTGAAAGCCGCGAGCGTGGAAATATCCTCGCCCTTATCCAACGAAGAACTTATTGACTTAAATAAACGAAAACTCACCGATGGCCAAAGCGAACTGATCTTGGACCATCTTAATTTCGTTCTCTTAAAACTGGAATTGCCCCAGGCCGTTCAAAGGGCGGAAAAATTCGACGTTTCGGTCTCCTCGTTGGCCCTGGGACCCGTTTATTTGAGTAAGTATCCTAACGTTGACCCCGAGGCCTCCTTTCTTTCCAAGCTAAAAATTTCCCAGGCGGCCATGGATAATTTTAGCGTCGCCTCAACCTTAGTCATAAGTCCCGATCGAAGACTGGCCTTAAACCTGGATCTGCCCACCAGTACCTTTGAAGAGTTGGCCTTGGGGAAACTGGTCGAGGCCATTAAAAAGTCCGACGATCTTTTGGTAAACGTCGAATTCAAGGAAGGCCATGCCGAGGAAGTCCGCTTCTTACTCTCCACCAACCAAGACACTTACGTTTCCTTTAGGACCGGTAAACTCTCCTTTGTTGGGGTTAAGGATCTTTTCTTTGAGATAGTCGAGGCTAACGATTTAAACTTCACCTCAAAGACCTTTACCGCCGATAAAAAAGCCGTCGATAGGATTTCCCTTCTTAAAAACCTTAGTCTTTTTGCCATGGATCTGGGGCCGCTTTTGAAAACTCCAGACGAAACCGACGTTTTGGGGGCAAGCATTTTAAGTCGAATCACCCCGCCCATCTCCCTTAGCTGGGGCGGGGTTGAGGGTTTTGAGTTTGAAACGGACGCGGTCAAGATCGGCCTGGAATCCTTTAGGATTGAAGGGCCCTTTACCCATCTGAAGGTGCCGGAGCTGGCCTTGGCCGATCTTAAAGGCCTAACCTTGGATTTTTCGGATACCGACAATACCGGCGTTAAATTCGCCACCCAGTTTTTGGAGTCGGAAAAATTTAACCTAAGCGCCAACCTTCGATTCGTCTATGAACCGGACACCGGGAAGGTCATTTTGACCTCCAAGCCCCTTTTGGGCGATCCCGATCTGTTTAATCTCACCTTGGATTTGACCCTGGAGGGTTTAAGCCAAAGCCTATTGGCGGAACTTTCCAAGATTAGCTACGATTCCCGGGAAAGGGCCCTATTCATGCCCGGCTCCGACAAGCTGGTTTTAACCGACGCCGTCATAAACCTTAACAATAAAACTCTGGCCAAAAACTTTTTCACCTCGGTCACTACCCGCAGCCAAAGGCCGACGGCCGAGCTCGTGGCTAACCTCAATAACCGCGTCAACTCCTTTATAGACGACAATCTTGGCCAAAACCTTGAGTCAAAACGCCTCCTGGCCTCCGATCTGATATCCTTTATTCGCCAGCCCAACTCCTTGGATCTGACCGCCAAACCCAATCCGCCCCTAATGCTAAATAAAGTCTTGGCCGGAACCATAACCAGAACCGATCTTAACTCCTTGGCCATTAACCTAACCATCAATAACCAATCGCCGGTCATCCTCAGGTGGACAACGGATAATTAATAAACCCCCAATGGCCTTGGTAAGGCGCGGCTCCAAGGCCATCGTATTTCTAACGTAACCTTTTTACCCTACAACTTAAACAATCAAACGCTCAATAGCCACCCTTGTAGGTATTAACCATGTCAAGCTTTGACCCCAATTCAGATGGTCCGAAAGATCCACCCCATGACCTATCTAAAGCGCCACCTCCCGAACAATCCCAAAGCGCGTCGCAAGGGTCACCTCCCGAGCAGCCCCAAAGCGCTCCGCAAGGTTCACCTCCCGAGCAGCCCCAAAGCGCTTCAATTGTAATACCTCAAGAACCCACCCAAACTTCTCCGCCCGGGGTACCTCCCGAGGCGACCCAAACGCTGCCCCAATTACCCCAGCTAGGCCAAGCTCCGTATCCGCCGCAAAGCCAACCACCAGGAGCGCCTCCCGGCTTACCGCCCCTGGGACCGACTCAGGGCTCAGCTCAGCTCTCACCACAAGGCTCGCCCCTAGGCCCACCCCAAGGCCCCTATCAGGGCCCGCCTCAGTATCCGCCGCAATTACCGCCCCAGGGACCTCCGCCAGGCCCCTATCAAGGGGCGCCTCAGTATCCGCCGCAAGGAACGCCCCAGGGCGCGGCGCAGGGTCAATACCTTAGCCCACCTTCTGGGCCAACCCCGGCCAAAAAATCAAAGGTTAAACTTTTAATCGCGGCCGTGGTTTTGGTCTTGGTCTTCGCTGGGCTCGGGGCCGGCCTCTACTATTACTTTTACGCTCCAAAATGGGCCGAGCAAGCCTTCGTATTCGTTATGGACACGACCTTTGGCAAAGGGCATTATCAATACGAAGAATTGAATTACGACATTTGGAAAAAAACCTTGGTCGTAAGTAAGATCACCTTTAGGCCCTTTGGATTGGCCGAAAAATTGGGCATAACCAAGATTGACCGAATCGTTGCCAGTAAATTAATCTGCCAAAAGGCTTTTGAAAATGCTTTAAGCGGCCAAGCTAAAGGCGAGACTATTTTAAGCGAAAAACTTATAATAGAAGGGCCTCAATTTTATACTTTAGACCAACTAGCTAGTGGATATCTAATACCCTGGGCTAATTATGAAATTTCTTTAGGTTCAATAGAACTAACGAATCTAAAATATACAAATGAACAAAATCTTTTTGCGCTTTTCCTACCTAAACATGTAAAAAATTATAACTTTGAAACCATTAAAGTTATTGATTATTTTATAGAACTAAGAAAAGATGACGATCTCTTTGTAAATTTTAGTTTTTCTGATTTTACTTTGACTTTAGGCGATTACAAAATACCATTAGACAATAATTTCGATATAATTCAAAAAATTAGCTCCTTACCTATAATTTTCCTTTCTTTTTCTGATTTTAACTTAGACGCACCTTTTGTTGGTTATTCAGAGGAATTATCATTAAAATATGATTATTTAGAAATTAAAAATTATTATTTTGATAAGCTAGAATCTTTTTATTTAAAAAATTTTGACGCGCGATTTAACAATTTACCTGCTAAAGATAAACTAATGATTTTTTTCAATAAACTTGAGTTAAAAGACATAGATTTTAGCTATTTAAACATAAACAGTTTAGTGGATATCGAAAATATCTTGCAAAATAAGAAACTACCCGATACGCCCGTGAAAGGATCGTTTGAACTAGACAGCCTATCATTAATGCTTGAAAACCGTTTGAAGCTATCCTTAAAACGCTTAGCCTTAGGCGTCAAGTACTCATTTGACCAAGGGCCTTCCAACATCGTTTCGACCGTTGAGGAACTGACCTTTAAGCCCTATTTAGGGTATAACGCAAGGCGTTTAGTCGAAGAATTTAGCCCATTTTTGGTTGAAAACTTTAACCAAACTGAACTTAGCTATTCTTTTAGCCAAAACACTACCTACGATCCCGAAACCGGGAACTTAACCTTTGTCGGCAGCCCTTGCGCCGAATTGGCCGGGGTTATCGGCTTCGATTGCTCCTTTACCCTTACCGGCTTAAGCCCGATTACGGTAAACGACATCAAAGACTTCGACTACGAAAAAGCCCTTTTTGATCACCCCGAAATAAAGCTCGTAGACATAGAGGTAATTATTAAAAACGAAAAAATTATGCCTTTTTACATGGCGGCTACAGGAGAATCTAGCAATTGGAAAGATAGTTCTAAATTTTCAAATAAATTACCTTTATTATTGACAAATTTTACAAAAAACTTATCTGAGTATACTGCCATAAACCGCAATATCGCCTCTTCGTTGGAAAAAGCGATAAGGCAGCCCGGCATTGTTTCCATAAAAGGTCAACCTACGACACCGGTATCTTTGTTAGAATTTTTGGACCCGAAGGCTTCTGACTTAAAAAAACTCAACCTTAACTTTACCGTTAACGATGAACCGACCATTTTCGTAAATTGAAAGCCCCGCCAAGGTTTTCTAAGCCCAGCCCATTGCCGGCCGTAAGGCGCGGCCGCAAGGCGAAGCCGTAATGATTTGGTATAATACCCCAACTTTGTTGGCCGCGAAGGCGTTTGGTTGGGTTGGGGAATTGCCCTCGAAATCGCCGCGTGAACGGGGCTTATAGCCCCTCGGACGAGTTCCAAACGCGAGCAGGCATCGTAGCGGCGGTTTTTTTGAACGCGGGGCTCTGGGGGGGGACTTTAAGAGGAATCCTGGAGCGGGCTTAGAGGGTTCGAAGGAAAAAAAGATGGGCGCTCGGGAGTTCGTCTTTTAAATTTTTTTTCTAGATTACGGAGATCCATTGACCACTGGATTTGGCGATTATTACCCGACCTTGGTCGGCTATGACAGCGAGGCGGTCTACTTTGAGCCTACC